>JALZEM010000086.1 GCA_030862005.1 Actinomycetota bacterium
TCCGAACACCGTTCGCGCGGGGGCGTGGACGAATACGCGCTGGCCCGCGACGATGGAAAGTGCCGTCCGAAGCGGCCACGAAGCAGCCCGCACGCTAACCCGCGCGCTGACGGCGGCGGCTATCGAGAGCCACGCGTGAACCTTCACACTCCCGAGGCGCACTCGACCCAAAACGCGCACCACGTGCGCGCCCTTTCGGCGTACGCTGTCCGCAGGGGGGCGAGGGGCCGAAGGCCCCCGGGGACAAGCTTCACGTGCGCGAGGACCTCGTGCTGCGGGACGGAGTCGCGCGCGTGAGCTCGAGCGCCCAATGAGTCTCGCGACCACGACCACGCTCGACCGTGCACTCGACGCTGCCGTCGTGCGGCTCCTGGCGCTCCAGCGGCCGGGCGGTTGGTGGGTCGGCGAGCTGGAATCGAACGTGACGATGACTGCGCAGCACCTCTTCTTCCTCGAGTTCCTGCGCATTCGGGACTACGAGACGACGCTTCGCTGCGCGAACGAACTGCTCGCACGGCAGCGGGAGGACGGGACGTGGGCGATCTACTGGGGCGGCGAGCCGAACCTCGATGCCACGATCGAGGCGTACACGGCTCTCCGGCTCGCCGGGCTCGATGCCGACGACCCGCGCCTCGCGGGCGCACGTCGGTTCGCCGAGGAAGGCGGCGGCATCGGCGCGGCGCGGGTTTTCACGCGGATCTGGCTCGCCCTCTTCGGGCTCTGGCCGTGGGACGAGATCCAGGTGATTCCGCCCGAGCTTATCCTGCTACCGCCCGGCTCACCGCTCTCCGTCTACGCGTTCGCGTGCTGGGCGCGCCAGACGGTCGTGCCGCTCACGATCGTCATGCATTACCGGCCCGTCCGCCGCCTCCCGAAGGAGCGCCTCGCCCGCGAGCTCGACCTCGGCAGCCGGGCGCGACCGCGAAGTGCGTGGGACACGATCGACCGGGTGCTCGCGCGGTACGCGGACGTCCCCGTCAAGCCTGCCCGCGACCGCGCGCTCGCGCTTGCGGAGCGGTGGGTCATCGATCGCCAGGAGCTCGACGGCTCATGGGGCGGGATCCAACCGCCGTGGGTCTGGTCGGTGATCGCGCTCACGTGTCGGGGGCACGGGCCCGAGTCGCCCTACGTCCGCCGTGGGATCGAGGGCTGGAAGCGCTTCATGGTCGACGAAGGCGACCGGCTCCGTCCGGAGGCGTGTCAGTCGCCCGTCTGGGATACGGCGCTTGCGCTCCTCGGTCTCGGGACCGTGGGGGTCGGCGTGGAGGAGCCGGCCGTCGGTCGCGCCGTCGCCTGGCTCCTCGAGGAGGAGGTTCGTGCCCGGGGGGACTGGGCGATCCGGCGTCCGGGCATTGCGCCCGCCGGCTGGGCCTTCGAATACGACAACGATCTCTATCCCGATGTCGACGATGTCGCCGTCGTCGCGCTCGCGCTGAATGCGGTCGGAGCCGAACGATCGGCGGTCGAGCGCGCGAGCCGCTGGCTCGCGGCGATGCAGTCGTCGAACGGCGGGTGGGGCGCCTTCGACGTCGACAACGAGGCCGACTGGCTCTACGACATCCCCTTCTGCGACTTCGGCGCAGTCGTCGACCCGCCGACCGCCGACGTCACCGCCCATGTCGTCGAGCATCTGGCCACCGAACCTGGGTACGGGGAGGTCGTCGAGCGCGGCGTCGCGTACCTGTTGCGCGAGCAGGAACGCGACGGCTCGTGGTTCGGTCGCTGGGGCGTCAACTACGTCTACGGCACCGGCGCTGCGCTCCCTGCGCTCGCCGCGGCAGGCTGCCCCGCGGCGCAACAAGCGATCCGGCGGGCTGTCGCGTGGCTCGATCGCGTCCAGAACGACGACGGCGGCTTCGGCGAGGACCCTCGCTCCTACAACCTCGGCGAGGAAGGACTGGCGTGGCGCGGCCGCGGCGTCTCGACGCCTTCGCAAACCGCGTGGGGGCTACTCGCTCTCGTCGCGGCCGGGCAGGTGCGATCGCGCGCCGCGCGCCGCGCCGTTGGCTATCTGGCATCGACGCAGCGCGAAGACGGCGACTGGGACGAGGAGCACTTCACCGGCACGGGATTCCCGCGCGATTTCCTCATTCGCTACCACCTCTACCGCATCGTGTGGCCCGTGCTCGCGCTCGCGCGCGCGAAGCAGGCGCTCGGATGAAGGTTTACGTCACGGGCGCGACGGGCTTCGTCGGCGGCCACGTTGCCCGCGAGCTACGCGCGCATGGCGCCGACGTCTGCGACGAACGCGTCGATCTCCTCGATCGCGACGGCCTGGCGCGCGTGATCGAGGGGTGCGAAGCCGTCGTCCACGTCGCCGCGCTGTACAGCTACGACCTGCCGGCCAACGCGATCGAGCGCGTGAACGTCGAAGGGACTCGCCGGCTGATCGAGGTCGCGCAGGAACGGGGCGTTCGCCGGATCGTGCACACGAGCACAGCAGGGACGTGCGGCCCCGTCCCCGGCCGCGCCGCCACCGAAGCCGACGCGGCTCCTCCCTGGGAGCTCGCCGTCCCGTACAAGCGGACGAAGCTCGAAGCGGAAGGGCTCGCGCTCGCAGCCGGCGCGGTAGTCGTCAACCCGACGACGCCGGTGGGGGACGGCGATCGAAAGCCGACGCCGACGGGCCGGATGATCCGCGCGGTCGCGCGTGGGAAGATCCGCGCTTACGTCGCAACGACCGGACTGAACATCGTCGACGTCCGCGACGTCGCGCGCGGCCACGTCCTCGCGCTCGAACACGGGAAGGCAGGCGAGCGCTACTTGCTCGGCGGCGCAAACATGCCGCTCGCCGAGCTCTTCGCGGCGATCGCAGATCTCGCCGGGCGCCCTCGTCCGCGCGTTCGGGTGCCGTATCCGGTCGCCGTGGGGGCGGGCCGTCTCGGCCTCGTAAACCGTGACGAGGTCCGGCTCGCGCGTCTGCCGATGTACTTCTCGTCCGAGAGGGCGGAGGCCGAGCTCGGCTACCGGCGGGGCCCGGTCGCCCCCGCGCTTGCGCGTGCGGTCACCGAAGCAGTTAGTCTCAACGGGCCACCACGACGATGAAGTTTCCGCTCCGCAGCACGGTTCAAATCGGGCGCTACGTCGCTTCGCAAAAGGGCAACGGGCGCTACCCGCTCGTGATCATGCTCGAGCCAACCTTGGGCTGCAACATCGCCTGCATCGGCTGCGGGAAGATCCGCGAATACGAGTCGAACAAGGCCCGGCTCACCGTCGAGGAGTGCCTCGACACCGCCCGCCAGTGCCCCGCACCGGTGATCTCGATCTGCGGCGGCGAGCCGCTCATCTTCAAGGGCATCGAGGACGTCGCCGCCGGCTTCATCGAGATGAAGCGGAACGTCCAGTTGTGCACGAATGCGCTCCGGCTCGTCGACATGCTCGACCGGTTCGAGCCCGATCCGCGACTGACGTTCGTCGTTCACCTCGATGGGATGAAGGAGATCCACGACTACATCTGCGACTACCCCGGCCTTTGGGAGCTCGCCGTCGATGCGATCGGGGAAGCGCGTTCAGCCGGTTTTCGCGTAACGACGAACACCACGATCTTCAAGGAGACCGACGTCGAGGACGTCCTCGAGATGATGCGATATCTGACGCACGAGGTCGGCATCGACGGAATGCTCGTCGCGCCCGGGTACCAGTACTCGCAGATCGATCCGAACCTGACGATGACGCGCGCGGAGCACGAGGAGAAGTTCCGTGCGATCCGCGCCGGCGTTCGAAAGCACGGGTACAAGTGGCTCGCGAGCCCGGTCTACCAGGACTTCCTGACGGGCGCGCGCCACCTCGACTGCGCGCCTTGGGGCTCGGTGACGCGGAATCCGTACGGCTGGAAGGGGCCGTGCTACCTCCTGACGGACGGGATCTTTCCGACGTACCAGGCGCTCATGGACGGGATCGAATGGGAGCGCTACGGGCCGGGGAACGACCATCGTTGCGAGCACTGCGGGATCCACTCCGGGTTCGAGCCCGCCGCCACGATCGCGACGACCGCGAGCCTGAAGGAAAGCGCCCGGAGCCTCGCCTGGACCATGAGCTAGGTGGATCACACGGCCCAACCGGCATAAGCGGCAACATCACGGCCGAACCGGTTCTCGCTTGTGCCCTCGAGGTCGAGGAGCGCGCCGCAAGGCGGGGCGGAGCGCGCACGGTTCGAGTCGGCGTCGGCGCGACGCTCGGGACGCCAGACCGACCGTTCGTCGCGTTCGGGCTCGCCGGGGCGCTTGTGCCTGGGTATCCGGCTGGGTCGCTGCTCACGGCGAGCCGGGTCGTCGACGAGGCGGGGCGTACGCTCTGGGAAGGGGCACCGCTCGAGATCGCAGGCGCACGGCCTGCCGTCCTCTGCGCGATCGAGCGGGTTGTCGACGATCCCGCCGAGCGAGCGGCGCTTGCCGAGCGGAGTAGCGCGGTCGCCGTCGACATGGAGAGCGGCCGGCTCGCCACCGCCGAGAACCTCGTGGGCGTCATCCGGGCGATCTCGGACACTCCCGCGCGGCCCGTCGGCCGGCTTGCGTTCGCGGCACGGCCTGACGGCGGTGTTTCTTCGCGTGCGGTTCTCTTGGCGTTCGCGCTCGAGCCGTTCGCGAGCATGAGAACGGCCTTCGGCGCGCGTCGCGCGCTCGCCTCGCTCGAGCGAGCGGCCGCAGCGCTCGCGGTGGCCTCACCGGGCGGCTAACGTCAGACGGTGGGCGTGAGCGTCGCGTATCCCGGCCGCGAAGGCGCGCACAGCGCCGCCGCGTGCGACCGGCTTTTCCCAGGCGGAGCCGAGCTCGTCCCGGTCCCCAGCTTCACCGCGGTCGCCGAAGCGACAGCCGAGGGCGCGGTCGAGTTCGGCGTCCTTCCAATCGAGAGCTCCCTTTCCGGCCCCGTAGCCGAGACGCACGATCTGCTCTACGAGTCGCCGCTCTCGATCACGGGCGAGACGATCCTCCGCATCCGCCACTGTCTCGTCGGCATCGGAGATGTGCCGCCGACGAAGATCCTCGTCATCCACTCGCATCCGGCGGCGCTCGACCAGTGTCGTCGGCTGCTCGCGTCGATGCCCTGGGCGACGGCGGTCGCCGCCGCGACGACGGCGGATGCGGCGGCCGACATCGCCGAGCGGCGTGATCCCACCGAGGCCGCGATCGCGAGCGAGCGCGCGGCGCGGATGTACGGCCTCACCGTCATCTCGGGCGACGTGGGCGACCATCCGGAGGCGTACACGCGCTTCGTGTCGCTGGCGCCGTACACCCGCCTCGACCGCGAGGGCGACAGCTGGCGCACGGCGTTCTCGTTCGTGACGGATCACAGGCCGGGGGCTCTGCACAGCACGATCGAGCCGTTCGCGCGCCTCGGTCTCGACCTCGTCCAGCTCGTCTCGCGACCGATTCCGCACCGGCCGTGGCGCTACCGATTCGACGCCGTGCTCGAGGGGCACCCGCTCGATCCCGTCGTGCGCGAATCCCTTGCGGAGGTGCGAGCGCTCGCGCGCGAGCTAACCGTCTTCGGCTCCTATCCGGCTGCGAGCTAAAGCGGGCGGGCGCGGGCGCGGGCGCCCGCCCTACCGATCTTCGGTCACCGTCGTCGTCTCGTCGTCACCACCGGCGATAGCCTGGATCGTCCACCCGATCGCCCACATCACCAGGATCGTGAGGACGAGGACGAGCGTCACCTTCCATGCGGTGCGCGCGAGCGCCCGAACGGCCTCTCTCATAGGCCGGTCTCGGCCTTCCAGGTTCCATTGGCGCGAACCCAGATCTTCACCCACGGGTACTCCGTCCGGGTGCACGGGAACCAGAGAATGCAGTTCTCGAACTTTCCCTGCCGCATCGAGTAATGGCCGCTCGACGCCTTCGAGCAGCACCATCTGTAGAAGTTGCCGCCCGCGCTCACGACGCCTCGGTACTCCATGTTCGGATCGACGTCCGTGACGTACACGGATACCGCCTTCCACGTGATCCGGGGATACCTCCAGCACCAACTCTTGCGGTGGTGGAACTTGTAGACCACGTCCAGGTGGAAGATGTCCCACCCGGTGCGCGCAACGTGGATCGTCTTGCAGCCCGAAACCGCCGTCGCGGAGTCCTCACGGGTGACCGCGATTTCGACGTCTTTGGCCGTGTCCGCGGCCCGCGCGCTGGGCGCGACGAGCACCCCGACGAGCAGAGCCAGGGCGATTCCGCGTTTCATCCATCTCGCACCTCCTTTCGGGCCGCTTCGATCGCGGGGCTTTGGCCGCGCTTCAACGTAGAGGACGAAAGCGCGAAAAACAGCGCCCTCTTCGGACAGAAACGTGGGTGTTTCGTGCCTAAAGAGCGGAGAGGGTCGCGCCGACGAGCCGGGGCAGCGTCGCGACGTCGTAGCCGCCTTCGAGCACGAGCGCGATTCGATCGCAGAGCCCTGCAGCCCGGCGCGCGAGCTCGGCGAACCCGTCTTCGGTCACGAGCATGCCGCCGAGCGGGTCGCCCTCGGCCGCGTCGTATCCCGCCGACACGAGGAGCGCGTCGGGTCGGAAGCGCGCAATCGCAGGCTCGACGATCTCCTCCATCGCCCGGACGTACTCCTCGTCGCCCGACCCCGCAGACAGCGGGACGTTGATCGTCGTCTCGTTACCTTCCCCGGGCCCGCCGCTTCCGGGATACCACGGCCATTGATGCAGCGACACGAAGAGAACGGACGCGTCGTCCCAGAAGATCGCTTGCGTGCCGTTCCCGTGGTGGACGTCCCAATCGAGGATCACAACGCGCTCGAATCCGAGCTCGCGCTGTCCGTAGCGCGCCGCGACGGCGATGTTGTCGAAAAGACAGAAGCCC
>JALZEM010000275.1 GCA_030862005.1 Actinomycetota bacterium
GCGACCCGATCGGCGTGATCTCGCTCCACACGGAGGCGCCGCGAGAATTCACCGAAGGGGACGTCGAGGTCATCGTCTCGAGCGCTTCGCTCGTCGCAGGCGCGATCGAGAACGCGCGCCTCTACGAAGAGACGCGCCGGCGCGTTGGGGAGCTCGAGCACCTGACGCACCTCGGTGAGACGATCGCACGGGCCGAGACACTCGACGAGCTCCTCCCCGCGGTCACTGCGCGCGCGCTCGACCTGCTCGGAGCAGACGCGTGCCACGTCTACCTCCTCGACGCGGGCACCGAAACGCTCGCCCTGCACGCCTCCACGCCGTCGACGGCCGACGCCCGACAGGCGATCGGCCTCTCCGAGCTCGGCCCAGAGCTTGCCCGCGGCGGCCGGTCGGCTCGGGTCGCTGTTCCGCTCGTCGCGAACGACGAGCTCCTCGGCCTCCTCCTCGCCGAGGGCACGTCCGAAGTCGATCTCGCGCGCGCAGTCGCGAACCAGACGGCGGTCGCGCTCAAGAAGATCGAGCTGATCGAGCGCCTTACGGAAAAGAACCTGATCAAGGACTTCTTCGAGGAGCTCGCAGGCGGCCGCCCGGCCGGGGACCTCGAGAGGCGCGCCGCTCGCCTCGGGTTCGATTTCGACGCGCGGTACGTCGTGCTCGCGGCAACTCCCGCCGAGGACGAGCTCGAACGCGCGCTCCGAAGTCTCGCACCGGGTTCGCTCTTCGACCGCCGCGGCGACCTCCTCCGGGCGCTTGTCCGCGTGCCTTCGAAGGGCGAGGCGCGCCTGATCGAGGAGATCCGCGACGTTCAAGGTCGCTTCGACGGCGCCGTCTCAGCTGGTGTCTCGAATACGTGTGCCGGCCTCGCGAGCTTCCCAGCGGGGTTCGAGGAAGCGCGTCACGCGCTCCTCGGGCGCACCGTCCTCGGCGGCAAGCCCGGTGTGATGACGTACGACGAGCTGGGGCCGTACAAGTACCTCCTCCGGATGTCTTTCGACGTCGGCGTCCGCGACAGGCACCGCGACGCCGTGGCGATACTCGCCGACTACGACCGGCAGCGGTCGACGGCACTCCTCCGCACGCTCGAGGAGTTCCTTCGCCGGCGCGGCAACATCAGTGCAACCGCGGAGGCGCTGTACGTTCACCCGAACACGCTCCGCCAGCGCCTTCGGCGCATCATGGAGCTCACGGGGATCGACCTCCGGAAAGACGACTGGCTCATGGTCGAGATCGCGGTCAAGATGGTCAAGCTGCAGCAGGCGTTAGGCAACACATCGGCGCTCGGCCCGTTGTAGGAATCGGCCATCGGCGCGGGCCGGACACGGCCGTTATCGTCAGCGCACACCGAGAAGGAGGACGACCACGATGGCCACGACGACGACGACGGCGCACAGCGTCGAGGAGATCCGCCGCGACTCCGAGGATCGCGGCGTCGAGTTCTACTTCGCCCAGTTCGTCGACATGTACGCACGCCCGAGCGCCAAGCTGATACCCGCCCAAAACCTCGACGACCTCGTCACCGACGGCGCGGGTTTCGCCGGGTTCGCCGCGGGTGAGCTCGGGCAGGTGCCGAGCGACCCTGACATCGCGGCCATGCCCGATCTTCGGAGCTATACGCCGGTCCCGTGGCAGCCGAATCTCGCCCGCTTCGCGTGCGACGTGTACGTCGAGGGCGAGGAGTGGCCGTACGACCCGCGGACGATCCTGCGTCGGCAGCTCGAGCGCGCCCGCCAGAAGGGGTTCGAGTTCATGATGGGCCTCGAGCTCGAGTACTTCCTCGTCCGGCCGACGCACGCGGAGACCGACGGTCTCGGACGTATCGCGAAGATCGAGGTCGCCGATCCCCTCGACACGCTCGAGAAGCCCTGCTACGACCTCAAGGGACTGACGCGGAACTACGAGTTCCTGACGACTGTCTCGCGGTACGTCAACCAGCTGGGCTGGGGGAACTACGCGAACGATCACGAGGATGCCAACGGCCAGTTCGAGCAGAACTTCCGCTATACGGACGCGCTCACGAGCTGCGATCGTGCGATCTTCTTCCGTTACATGGTCCACACGCTCGCGCAGCAGCGGGGCCTCCTCGCGACGTTCATGCCGAAGCCGTTCAGCCATCTGACGGGGAACGGCTGCCACTTCCACATGTCGCTCTGGGACGGCGACACGAACCTCTTCCTCGACGAGAACGACCCGCGCGGTCTCGGGCTGTCGGAAACCGCGTATCACTTCATCGGCGGTCTCAAGCGGCACGCGAAGGCGTACATCGCGGTGACGGCTCCGACGGTGAACTCCTACAAGCGCCTGCGAGTCGGAGCCCCCACGAGCGGTGCGACGTGGTCACCCGTGTATGTGACGTACGGCTACAACAACCGGACGCAGATGCTGCGTATCCCGGGCCCCGGCCGCGTCGAGGACCGCACGATCGACGGCGCGTGCAACCCGTACCTCGCGTCCACCGTTGTTCTCGCCGCCGGGCTCGACGGGATCGAGAACAAGCTCGACCCCGGCGACCCGAATCCCGGCAACCTCTACGAAGCGTCCGAGGATGAGCTCAGGAAGCGCGGCGTCGAACTCCTCCCCGCGAACCTCCTCGACGCGACGCGGGAGCTCGAGCAGGACGCCGTCATGCGCGAGGCGCTCGGCCGCGGCCGCGACGAGGATTACCTCGACTACTTCATCCGCGTGAAGCGAAACGAGTGGACGCAGTACCACGAGCAGGTCACGCCGTGGGAGATCAACGAGTACCTGACCCGGTTCTGATCTTCGGTCCGGACGCGCCCTCGCGTATGTCGCGAACTTCCATATGTAAGACCGCAAAAACGTAGGAACCAAGCGAGATCACGGGGCCACACCGGTGTAGATTACGAACATATGTGTGGAATCGTCGGACTGTTCGCGAAGTCGGCCCAGATCGAGGAGTCTCTGGGTGGGCATCTGGCGGCCATGCTCACGCAGATGAGCGACCGGGGCCCCGACAGCGCGGGCGTCGCCGTCTACCGCGATCCCGCTCCATCCGGGGCGAGCAAGCTCACACTCCACGCGTCAAATCCGTTGCAGGACTGGGACGGCCTCGCCGCCGAGCTCGCGAACGTCTTCGGCGGCGTCCCTGAGGCGAGCGTGCGGTCGAGCCACGCGGTCATCGTCGTCGAGGTGGACGCCGGGGAGGCGGACGCATGGATCCGGCGAACGCACCCCGAGTTGCGGGTCATGAGCGCCGGTCGCGCGCTCGAGATCTACAAGGAGACCGGCCGTCCCGAGGAGTTCGTGCGCCGCTTCGCACTCCCGGACTTTCGGGGCACGCACGCGCTCGGGCACACGCGCATGGCGACCGAAAGCCGCGTCACGACCGAAGGGTCGCATCCATTCTCGACGGGCC
>JALZEM010000280.1 GCA_030862005.1 Actinomycetota bacterium
TGCTCGAGCGACTGGTCGGACTCGATCGCGGCAAGCAGGTCCCGGTCCGCGAAGACCCGGGCGGGAACACGCATGTCCCGTCGCGCGGTCGCGGGTATCTCCCAGAGTGTCTCGTCGACCTGTCGGACGTCAAACATCGAGTACGACGTGTGCGCGCCAGCGGCCATCCACATCCGCGAATTCGAGCCGATGATAGGTGACCGCCTTGACCAGATGCCGCGGCTCGCCGCGCCGGCCTTCGACCGTCGCGCGCAGCCCGTCGTCTCGGAGACTGAGCGCCGACACGCGCTCGGGGACGAAATCGTCCGTCTCGGCGAGGAAGACGAGCTCGGCGAGCCAGTCGGCGAGGAGAGCGGCGCGGTCGTCGCCTTCGAGCGCGATCTCGCGCCGCTCGAACCCCCCGCGCGGTTTCTCGCCGACGACCTCGGCCAGGGCCGCCGCAGCGTCCACGTACACGTCCGCCTCGGCGGGCGCGTCGATCTCGAGCCCGAGCTCGGACGTGTGGTCGACCCATCGATACATCGCTTAGCTCAGCGCGCCGCCGGGAGCCGGAGCGTGAACGTCGCGCCCGCTCCCGCGGCGGAAGCGACGTCGAGCGATCCGCCGTGCGCCTCGGCGATCGACCGCGCGATGTAGAGCCCGAGACCGGCGCCGGGCTTCGAGTGCCCCGTCGGCGCTCGCGCGAACTTGTCGAAGATGACGCGCTGGTCCTCCGGTGAGATCCCCGGGCCGTTGTCGCGGACGCTGACCGAGACGGTCCCGTTGTCGGCGGATGCGCGGATCTCGATCTCGTCGCCCGAGACCGTGTACTTGACAGCGTTCGCGACGAGGTTCAGGAGCAGCTGGCGGATGCGCTCCCGATCGCCGCGGACGCGCGGGAGCGGGTCCGCGACGTCGGCCCGAACGTCGACCTCTTCCTGCCCGAGGTCGACGACCGACACGACCTCGCGAACGAGCTCGGCCACGTCGAGATCCGAAAACGAATACGAGAACGTGCCCGCCTCGAGTCGCGACGTGTCGAGGACGTCGCCGATCAGCAGGGCCAGTCGCGATGTCTCCTCCTCGATGAGGGCGAGGAACGACTCGCGCTGCGCCGCGGTCAGCGAACGCCAGCGCGCGCGGAGCGTGGATGCGGAGCCGATGACCGAGGCCATCGGTGTCCGAAGCTCGTGCGAGACGAGCGAGACGAAGTCGGCGCGAAGTGCCGAGAGCCGGCGGAGCTCGTCAGCGGCGAGTCGCTCTGCTTGAAACGCGCGGATGTTCTCGACCGTCGTCGCGACCTGGCGCGCGAGGAGCGCGATCAGGTCGACGTCGTCCCGTGAGAACGCGCTTACGCCGCCGCGTGAGACGCCGAGCATTCCAATCGTCCTGCCCCCGAGGGAAAGCGGCGCGCCGATGCGCGAGCGAAAGCCTGCGGCTATGAGCGCCGCCTCCTCCGAGTACACCGGATCGGCGGCCATGTCCTCCCGGACGATCGTCCGCCCTTGCGTGATGACGTCGGCTGCGAGCGTTCCCTCCAGACGCACGCTGCTTCCCGCCGGGAAGACCGTGTCGGCCGCGCCACCCGAGCTCGCCGCGACCTCGGCCCGGTCACCCTCCGCCAAGATGATCGCGAGCCGGTCGAACGCGAGCGTGCTTTCCGCTTCGCGGAGAAACCGGTCGAACGCCGCGCGCTGGTCGAGCGAGGATGCAAGCGCCCGTCCGCACCGGTTGACGGCCTCGAGTACGTCGGCACGTCGACCGATCTGGTCGCGTAGGTCTTCGGCCTCCGCGGCGCGCGTCTCGGCGACCTGCGTCTCCCGCCCGAGCTGTCGCACGAGGCCGCCGACGATGAGGCCCATGATCAGCTGGACGCCGAGCGGAAGCGTGACGTGGCGCACCTCGAACGCCGGCGAGCCGAAATGGTCGGCCCGCGAGAGCTCGATGAGGACGAGTAGCGGCGCCGTCGCGAGCGGGAAGATCACACCCCCTCGAACGCCGTACCGAACCGCCGCTTCGATCACGGCGAGGAAGATCAGGGTGCGGGCCGGAAGAACCGGCTCGAATGCGTAGAGGAAGAAGTAGGCGTAGATGATGCCCGTGTCGAAGGCGAGGGCGCCGGCGCCGAGCCACG
>JALZEM010000289.1 GCA_030862005.1 Actinomycetota bacterium
CGCTCGAGCAGGCTGACGCTCGTCGCTCTCGTCCTCCGCCCGAGCCGACCGTCGAGCGAGGCAGCGGTAACCTGGACGAGTGCGCCGGCGGCCACTGCCCGCTCGACGCGCTCGAGGTCCCGGTGAACCTCGCCGTTTCGCTCCGGGTGAGCGAGGAGCGGCGTAAGCCCGGAGCCGGTGAGCTCGCGGATCGTGCGCTCGAGCCCGAGCGGCCATCCGACGTACGGCGTCTCGACGAGTAGGTAGCGCCCGCTCCGTGCGAGCGAGAACCGGTCGAGCTCTTCCGGCGACAGCATCGGCAGCCGGTCGAACGCGATCTCGCCCCCCGACAGCACCTCGACCGGAATCTGAGCGTCCGCGAAGTCGGCGCGAAGGCGTGCGACGGCGGCCTCCATGCGATCGACACTCGTTGGCCAGTCGTCACGGACATGCGGTGTCGCTGCGATCGCCGTGATCCCCTCTGCGGCCGCGTGGCGCGCGATCGCGCGGCTGTCGTCGAGCGTCCGCGCCCCGTCGTCGAGCCCGGGGAGGATGTGCGAATGGAGGTCGATCACGCGCCTAGGATACGAGCGTGATTCTTCCGCTCGAGGACGCCTTCCCGCGACCGTCCGTGGTCGGAGTCGTCAACGTGACTCCCGACAGCTTTTCGGACGGGAGCCGTTTCCTCGAAGCCGATGCCGCGGTCGCGCAGGCGCGTCGCCTCCACGAGGGCGGCGCCGCGCTCGTAGACGTCGGCGGCGAGTCGACTCGGCCGGGATCGGAAGGCACCGATCTCGACGAGGAGCTCCGGCGGGTCATCCCCGTCCTCGAGGCGCTCGGCGGTCACATCCCGATCTCGATCGATACGTCAAAAGCGGAGGTCGCGCGTCGGTCGCTTGCGCTCGGCGCCGTGATGGTGAACGACGTGACGGCACTTCGGGGCGATCCGGATCTAGCACGTGTCGTAGCGGATTCCCAGGCGTACCTCTGCCTCATGCACATGCTCGGCGAGCCGCGGACGATGCAGGAAGACCCGCGGTACGACGATGTCGTCTCGGACGTTGTGCGATTTCTCGAGAAACGGCTCGAAGCCGCGGTAGCCGCGGGGATCCCGGAGGAGCGGATCTGTCTCGACCCGGGCATCGGCTTCGGGAAGACGGTCGCGCACAATCTCGAGCTGCTCGCGCGCCTGGACGAGCTCGTCGCGCTCGGCCGGCCGATCATGGTAGGCGCGTCGCGGAAGCGGTTCCTCGGCCGCATCCTCGGCGACCCACAGGCGGTGACGGGGCCGGTCTCGGCGAGCGTCGCCGCTTCCGTCCTCGCATACGAGCGCGGCGCGTCGCTCTTTCGCGTCCACGACGTCCGCGAGCACGTGGAGGCGCTCGCCGCCGTCCGCGCCGTCGAGCAGGCGAGCAGATGAGCGAGGTCATCATCGAGATCGAGGGCCTCGAGCTCGAGGGCTTCCACGGCGCGACCGTCCGGGAAAAGCACGAGGGACAGCCGTTCGTCTTCGACGTCCAGCTCGCGGCCCACGACGCCGGCGTCCGCAGTGATCAACTAGCCGACACCGTCGACTACACGAAGGTCGCGGCGTGCGTGAGGGAGGTCTCCGCCAGCCGGCGGTTCAACTTGATCGAGGCGCTCGCGGCGGCAGTCGCGGATACGTTGATCGAGCGCTTCGAGGTTTCCCGAGCGCGTGTGCGTGTCCGCAAGCCCGAGGTGACCCTCGAGGCGCCCGTCGCTTACACGGCGGCGACGGTCGAACGGGTGCGCCGCTAGCGCTACTCGACCGTGCGCACGGCGTACGCGTATCTGACGTCGTCCGCCGCCGTCCCGCGGCAGGCGTACCACGGGGGCGTAGCGTCGCTCCAGCACCTGAGCATCCGGATACTCGGGTTTGTGAGCACGAGGACGACCTTGACGACCTGCTTGCTTCCGAAGTCGAGCCGTGGAAACACAAGCTGCTCCGTGCTCGCGTCGTACGCCGCGCGTACGGCGGTCGCAGCGGCGACATCCTTGTAAAAGACAAGCGCGCTCGCGTGAGCCGCCGTGAACCCGCCTGGTGCGTTCACCGTGACGGCCAGTCCCGCGTCCACGGAGTTCGGCACGAATGTGTAGTAGTCGTTCGAGAAGTGGTACATCGGGACCGAGCGCGAGAGCGTGCGTACGTGACCCGCTGGGAGCGCCACCGTTTCCGAGCTCGTCGGCGCCGGATAGCGCCACCCCTCCCTGTAGTAGACACGCGGCTGGGCGTTCGCGGCGCCGAAGTCGGCGAACACGCTGCCGAAGTCCGCGCCGCGGGCGGTGATCTCCCGGACGAGCGCCCTTACCGAGTACAGGTTTCGCTCGGCGGCGCCTACCCAGATGTCGCGAACGATCGCCCGTCCGAACCGCTCGGAGAGGTAGCGGAAGAAGATCCAGACCCCGTAGTGATGCCGGCCGTTCGGCGTGAAGTAGTCGAGCGGCCGCCACGGGCTCGTCCCGACCGGACTCGTGGACAGGAACTGGACGTTGTCGTTGATCGCAGAGAAGACCTCGTCCTCGATCCACGTTGCCGTCGCCTCCATGAGCCACGGATCCTCGTAGGCGTCGTAGGCGAACTGGACCGCGTGGAAGAACTCGTGCGCTGCCGTGACCTTCAGGGCGGCATTCCCCTGGGCGCCTTCCCGGAACTGCGCCGCCGAGTAGTCGTCGTCGAGGACGCAGAACGCCGAGAGCTGTCGGCCGCGGCGAGGATCGTCGCTCGCGCAGTAGCCGTAGAGACCGTCGGAACCAAGCTCCGCGATGAAGACGTCGAGCTTGCCGTTCGGGTTGCCTCCGCGGTGGCGACTGGACGTCATGTCGGACAGCGGCCTCCGGTAACCAAAGCGTCCGACTTCCGTTGACCAGACGGTGCCGAGCACCGACTTCACGCGGTCGATCCAGTCAGGGATCCGGTTTCTGTTCCGATCGACGAGGGACGGCGCATCGGCCGAGCGCGTGACCCAGTGGACACAGAAGCGAGTCGTGCAGGATCTCCGGAAATAGCGCGGCGAGACCGTGTAGCCGGTGCGGAACCGGTCGGCGGAGCCGTCGGTGGGGCGAGCGAGGAGGCGTTCCGCCGTCGCTCGGTCGCGCGCAGGGAGGTCCCCGAGGCGCGCGCGGAGGTCGCGCAGAACGAGCGTCGCGTCGCGCGGGTGGGGGCGGTCGACGTCGCCGAAACGAGAGCGCACGCGCGCGAGGTCGACGAGCGCGATCGCACGCTGGAGCGCGTACTCCGCCCGCGAGATGCGTCCGGCCGCAAGAGCGCGCGTCAGGCCGTCTCCTCCAGGCTGGGCGAGCGCGGCGGTCCGCGGAGCGGCGGGCGCGAGGCCGGCGCTCCCGAGGAGCACGCCAGCGCATGCCACGACGGCGACGGCAAGCCGCGCCGGTTGCGACCTCTTCCTAAGCGATCTGTGCTCCAAGGGTGACCCCCAAGCGGCTCGGCACAGCGTAGCGCGCTTTCTCCTCTACGCTCGAACTCGTGCGCGCGTACATCGGCCTTGGAAGCAATCTAGGCGACCGGGGTGCCTATCTCGAGCGGGCGGTCGATCTTCTGCGCGCGGATGAAAGGATCGACGTCCTCGCCGTCTCGAGCTTTCGCGAGACGGAGCCGGTCGGACTGCGCGAGCAGCCGCGCTTCCTGAACGGCGCGGCCACGGTCGAGACCGACCTCTCGGCTCGGGAGCTCCTCGACCGGCTGCTCGCGGTCGAGCGCGAGCTAGGTCGTGAGCGGACGGGGCCGCGGTTCGGGCCGAGGACGATCGACCTCGACCTCCTGCTTTACGGTCGAGAGACGATCGACGAGCCCGGCCTCACCGTTCCGCACCCGCGCCTGCAAGAACGCGCGTTCGTCCTCGAGCCACTCATCGAGCTCGAGCCGAGCCTCGCCCTTCCGGACGGGCAACGCCTCAGGGACCTCCTGCCGGGATAAAATCCGACGTATGTCGCACCTCGACGAGCTCGACGAGTTCGAGGCGGAGCTCGAGCTTCGACTGAAGAAGGAGTACACGGCCGTCTTCGGTCTCTTTCGGTACTGCGTCGTGACGCAGGATTCGACCTATCTCTGCAACAAGCTCGACCTCAAGGTGCTCCCGCAGACGACGTACCCCTTCTTCCATTTGACGATGGAGGACGTCTGGGTCTGGGACAAGAACCGCCCGACGCGCATCATCCCGCGCGCCGAGGTCTACACCTCGAGTGACGTGACGATCGAGGAGCTTCGGGGCGAGGGCGAAGGGCCCGCGCTCACGCCCGAGACGCTCGCGGAGAGGCTCGGCGAGTCCCTGACCGGCGAAGACGATACGGCGCCGTAGGGGCGAGGCGTGCCTCGCCCTTCGGTTCGCGACTAGCAGCGTATGCTGCTGGCGGTCGACGTCGGCAACACCCAGACGGTCTTCGGGCTGTTCGACCGCGATCGCCTGGTCGAGCACTGGCGGGTCGCGACGGAAGCCGAGCGGACGGCTGACGAGCTCGCCGCGCTCGTGGGGCGGCTCTTCGAGCTGCGCGGGATCGGGTTCGACGCGATCTCCGGCGTTTGCCTCGCGACCGCCGTGCCGGCGCTCGTTCGCTCGTACACGGAGTTCGCGGACCGTTACGTCGGCGCGCCGGTTCTCGTGGTGGGGCCGGGCACGCGGACGGGCGTTCCGGTCCGATACGACAACCCGCACGAGGTGGGGCCCGACCGTGTGGTGAACGCGGTTGCGGCGCGCGAGCACTACGGGGCACCCTGCATCGTCGTCGACTTCGGCACGTCCACGAACTTCGATGCCGTGTCGGCGGCGGGCGAATACGTCGGCGGCGTGCTCGCTCCCGGGATCGAGGTCTCGATGGAGGCGCTCTTCTCCCGTGCGGCTCGGCTCACGAAGGTGGATTTCCAGGCGCCCGAGCGGACGATCGGGTCGAGCACGACCACGGCGCTCCAGGCCGGCATCGTGTTCGGGTTTGCAGGGCAGGTCGACGGCATCGTCGACCGCATGCGCGCGGAGCTTGGGGACGGCGCCCGCGTCATCGCGACGGGAGGGCTTGCGCACTTGATCGCGCCGCACTCGAGGACGATCGAGCTGGTCGATAAGCTGCTGACCCTGGAAGGCCTCCGGCTCATCTGGGAGCGAAACGCCGACGGACCCCCCTCCCAGGTATAGGAGCCGGATATCCGGCCCCTATGGCCGGAAACGACGGCGTCGGTGATTGAGCGGATTTTCGCGATCGACCGCCCACTTCATCGGGTTGTCTGCGATGTATTGCCGTTTCACCGCCAACTCACATTCATCACGGATGACCCGTTCGTGGTAGCTGCGTTGCCAGACCGAATATCCGACTGTTCGTGAAACCGCAGCCTTGAACGTCCCGATCACCACCGGCAGGGGCCGGATATATCCGGCCCCTGCAAACCAGAGGATCCCGTGGAGGTGATTCGGCATGATGACGTATGCGTCCAGGTCGGCGCTCGTGGAGTGACGCGGGATCGCGCTCCAGCAGCGCTCGACGATCCGGCCAGTCCGGTTCAGCCGCATCGCATCATCCTCGACTTCGCCGAAAACACACGTTCGTTGGCGGGTGCAGATCGTGACGAAGTAGGCGCCTGCCGTCGAATAGTCGTACTCCTTGAGACGCAGCGATCGCCGTCGCGAGCCGGTCATGACCGGCCCCTACATCTAGCGCTTAGCGGCGCACAAATTTGTGGCGACTACGTCTCTATAGCTCGCGGTGCGTCACCGTCACGGCGTCGATATGGGCCTTGGAGAGCGGGTTCGTCCAGAGGCCCTCGATCCACGGCCGGCGCGCGGTCAGCGAGCGGCGGTACCAGAGCGGAAGCATCGCGGCGTGCTCGGACACCCAGAGGCGGTCGATGTCGTGGTAGAGGCGGAGCCGCTCGTCCTGGTCAGTGAGCTCACGCGCTTCCTCGATCAGCGCGACGACGTCCTCGTCGCGGCAGAACGGCCACATCTCGCCCGAGATGAGCCCGCGGAAGAAGCCGTCCGGGTCCGGGTAGTCCGTCGTCCAGCTCGCGATCCACAGGTGCGCCGTCGCGAGGGCCCCCGGGTCCTCGTGGAACTTCACGTGGTTGAGCCGGACGCGCGCCCCGAGCTCGATCCACTGGTCGACGAGAGCCTCGGGCGAGCGAAGCCACGGCGGGGCGAGGAGCTCGAGCTCGGGAAGGCCGCGGCCGTCCGGGTACCCGGCTTCTGCGAGGAGGTTCTTCGCGAGCTCGATGTCGTACGGCGGCGCGACCCGGTGCGAGTGGCCGGGCATTGCGGGCGGAATCGCGCCACCCGTCGTCGCCGCACGCGCGAGCGGCGCGACCGCGGCGGCCGCACGCGTGCGATCGATCGCGTGCGAGAACGCCCTTCGAACGAGTAGGTTCGAGAAGGGCGGGCGGCGGGCGTTGAAGCCGATGTACGTCGTGGCGAGCTCGGAAACGGGCTCTACGATCGTGTCCGGCGCGTCGCGGATCTCGGGGCTGTAGACGTGGAGGACGTCGTAACGGCCGCTCATCCATTCGTTGACGACTTGCGCGTCGGGACCCGCGCGGAAGGTGACGTGGAGCTCTCGGACGTTTCCTCGCGGACCGTCCCAGTACGGGTTCGCGACGAGAAGTGCGTGCTCCTGATCGTACTCCGACAGCATGAACGGCCCGTTCGACACGAGATTGGCCGGATCTCGCCACCCCTCGCCCAGTTCCCCACACCTGTGCCGGGGCCACGGGAACGCCCACACGGACGTGAGGACATAGGGGAAGTAGCTTCGCGGCGACCGGAGGCGAACCTCGAGCGTGCGGTCGTCGAGGGCGTTCGCCGCCTCCACGTCCTCCATCAGGAACGCCGTCCTCGTCTCCTCCTCCCGCATGCTCCGCCACGCGAAGGCGAAATCCTCTGCGGTCACGG
>JALZEM010000217.1 GCA_030862005.1 Actinomycetota bacterium
GGGTCTGACCCGCGTGGCGTCGACGGCCCGGCCTTCGTCGGGTGCCCGGCGGCGGCCGGGTCGCCCGCGCTACTTCCCGGCGCGCGGCCAGGCAGCCGCAACAGCGCGGTCGATACACGTCACGACCTCGTAGCTCACCGGGCCGCGGACGCGGATGTGAGTATGGTCGTTGCGTTCCTCGAAGCGCAGACGCACTACCTCCGGTCGGTGCGCGAGCACACCGTACGCCGGCTCGAGCACGACCGGCCGAGGCCGCTGACGTCTCCGTAGAACGAGCGTGTCCTCGTCATCCCAGTTTGCGTCGTAGCTTCGAAGGGCTGAGCAGCTCGCGCGAAAACGGCTCTTGACCGTGTCTGTGGGCTCCTCGACAACGAGGCCCTCGCGGAGCGGCGACCGCGCCGCTCGAGCCGGCACGGCCAGAAGCGCGGCGACGAGAAGCGCAAGCGCACCGAGAGCAAGGGCAAGCTCCAGGCCGAGATTGTAGGCGCGGGACCTGCGCGCTCGGGGCCGCCCCCAACCCCGATGCGATACTTCGGTCCGTGGCAAACGGAGCCGTTCCCAAGATGATCTTCCTCGGCTTCGGGAAGTACGTCCGTGCCGACAGGATCTATGCGCTCGAGCCGATTCGGGGGGACGACCGGGGAGGAGGAAAGCGGACGCGTGTATGGGTCGACGGCGTCTCCGATCCGATCATCGCCTCGCGCACGGAGCGGTCGATCCTCGCCGAGATGGGAGTCCGGGACTCCGGCGTGACCCCGGTGCTCGACGAGGCGCTTTCGCTTGCCGAGCAGATCGTCGAGGACGCGGAGACGGGCCGAGTCGATCTCGGAGACCTCGGGCGCCGTGCGCGGCGCCTCCTCGCTGCGACCGCCAGGCCGGAGAAGCCAGAACAGCTCTTTTGAGCGCGCTCACGAAGGAGTTCTTCGCGCGAAGCGTGCACGACGTCGCTCCGGCGCTGATCGGTTGCACGCTGCTCGTGGGCGGTGTCGGCGGGCGGATCGTCGAGGTCGAGGCGTATGACGGCGAGGATCCCGCGAGCCACGGATTTCGCGGAAGGACCGAGCGCAATCGTTCGATGTTCGGGCCGCCCGGCCACGCGTACGTCTACCGCTCGTACGGCATCCATTGGTGTCTCAACCTGGTATGCGAGGAAGACGGTGTCGCCGCGGCCGTTCTCGTCCGCGCGCTCGAGCCGCTGGCGGGGATCGAGATGATGCGCCGCCGCCGCGGGCTCGACGACGCTCGCCTTCTCTGCGCCGGCCCGGGTCGCCTCTGCCAAGCGCTCGACGTCACGCGGGCGCACGACGGCCTTGCGCTCGACGACCCGCCGTTCGCCCTGACCGCGGCGCCCGCCGACGTCGATGTCATCGTCGGCCCGCGCGTCGGAATCACGAGGGCGGTCGACCGCCCGTGGCGCTACGGGCTCGCCGGCTCGCGCTTCGTGAGCCGCACGCTCAGGCCTGAGAGAGTTGCTATGGGTCCCGGAACGTAGGGCGGAACGTCGGCGCTATCCGCGCCCGACGCGCAGCCTGATCACCATGCCGGGCGCGGCCGCGACGCCCGCGCGCGGATGCTGCGCGACGACCGTGCGGGCGCTCCCGTCGGCGAGCGCCGCGATGAGCGGCACGAGCCCGAGCCCGAGCAGTCTCTGGCGAGCGTTCGTGATGTCGAGCCCGATGACGCGGGGGACGGCGCCGTGGGTCGACTTTGGCAGCACGATTCGGACCGTGTCCCACGAGGAGAGGGTTCCCGACGCGGGATACTGTGCGACAACGCGATCGAGGGGTTCGCCCGGCTTGGCCGGCCGCGTGATGATTTCTGCCCTGAGCGGCGTGCCCGCAAGCCGCTCCTCGGCAGCCTCGCGCGACGCGCCGACGACGCGCGGGACGTGGACCTCGTTGGGCTTGCAGTCGGCGCGCACGCGCGGCTCGTAGCCGACGACGTACATGACGGTGCGCGCGTCCTTGCAATAGCCGTTGTCGACCTGCAGTTTGTTGTCTCGATAGACGACGGACACCGGCACGGCCGGCTCGTACGCGGGCGATCGGAAGTACTCAGGCTTCTCCTGGAGGTATTCCAGGGCGGCCTCCATGAACGACTGCCAGATCAGCGCGGGATACGTTCCGCCCGCAACCGGCGCACCGTCGTACTCCGTCAGCATCGGTCGCAGCGCGTTCGGGTATCCGACCCAGACGGCAGCTGCGAGCTGTGGCGTGTATCCGACGAACCATGCGTCGCCGTAGTTCTCGGTCGTCCCCGTCTTGCCTGCGGCGGGACGGTCGTCGAGCTGCGCGCGCTTGCCGGTGCCCTCCTCGACGACGTTCGTGAGCATCGAGGTGAGCCATGCGTTGTCGTTCGGATCGAGCACCTGCTTCTCGACGGGCGTGTTTCGGTCGACCCGCTTCCCGTCGACGACCGTCAGCACCGTGCGCGGCTGGTTTCCGAGCAGCTCGCCATCGACGCGAGCCCCGTCGTTGGCGAACGTCGAAAATGCTCGCGCCATCTCGAGTGGGTTTACCGCCTCGACGCCGAGCCCGATCGCGAAATACTCGTTCAGCGGGCTCGTGACGCCGAGAGCATGGGCCATCCGCGCGATGTTCTTCGGCCCGACGTGCGCCGTCAGCTGCGCGTAGACGCTGTTGTCGGAAAACGTCGTCGCGTCGACGAGATCGACGGTCCCGAGATAGGAGTTCTCGTAGTTCGCGATCGACCACAGCTTGTCGCCGAGGTTGATGACTGTCGGCTTCGAGGTGTAGGTCGTCTGCGGCGAGACGCCCTGCGCGAGCGCGGTCGCAAGCACGAACGGCTTGAACGCCGACCCAGACTGTCGCTCGCCCTGCACCGCGAGGTTGAACTGGCTTTCGCGAAAGCTGTCACCTCCGATCATCGCGACGACGCGACCGTCGCGCGGGTCGATTGCAACGAGTGCGGCGGACGGGCCCGCCTTCTTGAGCCACCTGTCGATCGCACCACGCGCGAGCCGCTGGAGCTCGAGGTCGATCGAGGTCGTGATCCGCAGACCGCCGCCAAAGACCTTCCCGGAGCCGTAGTACGGAACGAGCTGCTGCTTGACGTATTCCGTGAAGTAGAACGCCGGTCTGTGCGAGCCGGGAAGGACGAGGTCCTCTGCCCCCGGGGTCGGAGCGCGATTCGCCCGCGCGTGATCGTCGTCCGTGATCAGCCGCTGCTCGAGCATCAGGTCGAGGACGGTCATCCGGCGCTCGCGTGCGGCTCGCGGCCGGGTCACCGGGTCGTATGCGGCGGGATTCGCCGGAATCCCGGCGAGGAGCGCGGCGTCGGGAAGCGTCAGATCCTTCGCGTGCTTGTCAAAGTAGACGCGTGCGGCGCGCTCGACACCGTAGGCGCCGTTCCCGAAATAGACCGTGTTCAGGTATGCAGTCAGGATCCGGTCCTTCGACCAGCGCCGTTCGAGCTGCCACGCGAGCGCGGCCTCCTTCAACTTCCGGCTGATCGTGCGGTCGCTCTTCGTGAGCGTGTTCTTCACGAACTGCTGCGTGATCGTCGAGCCGCCCTGGACGAGCTCCTTCTCGCGAATGTCGGCCCAAACCGCGCGGCCGATCCCGCGGATGTCGACTCCACGGTGTTCCCAGAACCGGCGGTCCTCGACGGCGACGATCGCTTGCTTCATCACCGGCGCGATCTCCTTCGAGTCCACGACCACGCGGCTCTCGCGGCCGCGGAGGATCGCGAGGAGCGTCTTGCCGTCCGCGGCGTAGATGTAGCCGTCCTGCTCGAGCCCCACCTGGTTTCGCGGATCGAGGCTCGGGATCTCGCTCGCGATCGCGGTCACGAGGCCGTAGACGAAGGAGACGCTGCAAACGAGGCCGAGGACGGAGAGGAGTGCGAGGAGTCGAAGCTTTCGAACCCGCCGGGTCCGCGGCTTGCCTGCTCTCCTTCGCCAGAGCCTCACGAAGCGGAGGATTGTACTCCGCGTCTCACCCGGGGCGCGCTCGGGAGCGGGCCTTCCTATGCCGGCTTCGCCGTGAAGAGCGGGTCGGACGTCGGCGCTTCGGCACCCTCGTCGTCTTCGACGGTGACGGCGACGACCGCGTCGCCGGACACGGGCCGATCGAGCGGCACGACCGTGCGCCCAGTCCCGCCTTCGAAGAGTCCGGCCGGAAGAGGCTTCCCGTCCTGGATCACCCACGCTTCGTACGCCTTGCCCTCGGGAGCCCGGCGGAGGTTCGAGACGATCAGCGCCGCGTCGCCCGTGCGGGCGACGAGGAGCACGCCCTCCGCGCCTTCGAGCGGAACCCGCTCGGCGTCGCTCTGCGCGAGTATTGCCAACGCTCGCTCCTGCTCGGCCCGCGCCGCACGTTCGTCGGAAAGGGAGGAAGAGAGCGTGGTCGCCCAGATGCCGAGCCCGAGCGCAACCGAGGCCGCAACGGCGGTCGCGCCCGCGAGGGCCGGAAACGTCCAGCGTGGGCGGAACGGAACGACTGGCGCGCGTTCGCGGCGCGCCTCTTCGAGGATTCGCGACCGAAGCGCGGGGGGCGGCACCGGCGTTTCGGGTACGTACGCGAGCGCCGCGGCCGCGTCCTGTAGCGACACGAGCTCCTCGCGGCACGCCTCGCAGCGCCCGAGGTGCGCCTCGTAGTCCGACGCCTCGGCGTCATCGAGCGCGTTCAGCGCATACGCGGCCGTCAGCCCGTGAATTCGGTCGTGTTCCATCTGTCTTTCTCGGGCACCGCCTCGCTCAAGATCTCGCGCAAGCGCGTCAACCCGTTGAACATCCGGCTCTTGATCGTACCGAGGGGCTCGCCGAGCCTCTCCGCGAGTTCGGTCTGCGTGTACCCGTCGAAGTAGGCGAGCCCGAGCGCCTCGCGCTGCTGGTCCGGCAGTTGCCGAAGCGCCTCGCGAACGCGCGCGCGCTCGAGCCCGAGCCAGGCGATCTCGTCCGTCGCCTCACCGCTCGGCTCAGGCGCCGCCTCGAGGGGCTCGAAACGCCTCCGCTCCTCGCGGCGAACGAGGTCGACGGCGCGTCGGTGAACGAGGGTGAGGATCCACGTGCTCGCCTTCGACCGCTCGGGCCGGAACCTCCCCGCCGATCGCCAAACGTCGAGAAACGCATCTTGGACGGCATCTTCGGCGAGCGCCTGGTCGCGCATGACGCGCAAGGCCAGGCCGTACGCGATTCGGCCGTAGCGGTCGTAGAGCTCGGCCAGGGCGGAACCGTCCGCACGCGCAATCAGCGCGATGACGGCCTCGTCCGAAAGGTGCGCGTGCTCTCGACGCAGTCGCATGGGCTGCGGTCTCGCGAAGACCGGCTTCAACGCTAACACCGTCACCTTGGGTATTCGCCGGCACACGCCGCTGGGTTCATGAACCGAATCGACGAAGCATGCGAATACGGCTCGAACCAGGGGTCGGAAGGGGAGAGGCAGTGAAGAAAATTGCACTGATTTTCTCGGTGGCGCTCGCCACCACGCTCGTCGCGGTCGTTCGCGGGGTCGGGCCTGATCCCGCGCAATCGGCGAGTCATCGCGAGGCGCCGTTGATCTCGCTCTATCCCGGCGCGGACATCACGGACTTCTTCATGTTCCGTAGCTACGAGCCGGGCCAAGCGGGCAAGGCCGTGTTCATCATGAACGTGAACCCGGCGAGCGAGCCGAGCGCGGGGCCGAACTACTGGAATTTCGACCCGAGCGTCGTTTACTCGATCAACGTCGACAACGACGCGAACGGGAAGGCGAACGACGTTCGCTTCGAGTTCCGTTTCCGGAACGAGGTCCGTGGGTTCACGGACGCGCTCGACCTGCCGCTCTCGTACCTCGGCGGGAAGACGCTGCCCCCGATCGCGACGCTGAACGATCCGGGCATCGGCCTTCGGCAGCGGTACGAGGTCAAGATGGTGCTGGGCGGCGGCGTCAAGTCGCAAACGGTCGCGAAGGGCCTGATCGCGGTTCCGTCGAACGTCGGCCCGCGCACGATGCCAAACTACGAGACGCTCGCGGAACAGGGCGTCTTTGAGCTCGGAAACGGGATCCGGGTCTTCGCGGGCCAGCGGCAGGACCCGTTCTACATCGACCTGGGCGGGATCTTCGACACGCTCAACCTCCGCCGGGATCCGCCCGTTCTAACTCCTGCGGAGGACGAGGCCGACGACGCGAACAACTTCGGCACCGACATGCTCTCCGGCTTCAACGTGAGCACGATCGCGCTCGAGGTCCCGATCGCGTTGCTGACCGCGGACGAGAAAGGCCCCGACATCACCGCGCATCCGCGCATCGGAGCCTACGCCGCGACGACGCGGCCGATCATCAGCATCGACCGCGTCCCCCACCAGCGGAACTTCGGCGAGGTCCGTGGGCGACGTGCCCAGATCCAGCGGCTGGCGAATCCGCTCGTCAACGAGCTGATCATCGCTACGGAGGACAAGGACCGCTGGGGCGTCCTCGATCCGAAGCAGGAAGAGCTCTTTGTCGAGTACTACCGGAACCCCCGGCTCGCACTCGCGCTCGAGCTTCTCATCGGCGTTCCCGCCGCGACCAACGGCCGCGAGGACCTCGTCAACCTGCTGCTCAGGTACAACCCGGCGGAGGACGATCTGTCGGAGCTCCTCCGGCTGAACGTCGCGACGCCGCCGACGCCGCTCGCCGCCCAGCGGCGGATGGGCCCGCTCGCGGCGACGCCGGACCCGGCGGCGTGGCCGAACGGGCGGAGGCCGAGAGACGACGTAGTCGACATCGCGATCCGCGTCGTCGGCGGCCCGAACTACATCGCGGCACGCGCCGGTGACGGCGTGAACGTGGACGATGCGGCTCTGACGTCGGCGTTCCCGTTCCTCGCGACACCTGCGGACGGTCGCAACCGCCAGCACGAGAACCCCACTCCGTAACGACGAAGCCCCGGAGGGCCCGCTAACCCCGGGCCCTCCCGCTTCCTCGAAAGGGCTAGCGATGAGCAAGGTGAAGACAAGAATTGCAATCGCCGCTCCGGTCGCGTCAGCGGTAGCGGCGACGGCGCTCTTCGGCGGCACGCGGGAGGACCCCACGACATCCCGACCCGCACTTGCGCCTGCGGCGACGCTTTCCGGGCTCGAGATCGACGACGGGTCCACACCGCTCGATACGACTGCGTACGTCGAGACTCTCGAGCGTCGCGTCGCGGCCGACCCCGAAGACGGTGAGGCGGTCGCGCGCCTCGGGGTCGCCTACCAGCAGCAGGCTCGCGAAACGGGCGACCCGAGCTACTACGGGCGCTCGGAGAAGGCTCTTCGCCGCGCCGTCCGCTTCGACGACCAGCGGGTGGACGCGACCCTCGGTCTGGCGGCACTTGCAGCCTCGCGCCATCGTTTCCACGAGGCGCGCGTGCTCGCTCGCCGCGTGCTCGCCCGAGCGCCCGCGAATGCGGAGGCGTACGGCGTCCTCGGCGATGCGCTGCTCGAGACCGGTCGCTATCGCAGGGCGTTCGCGGCGTTCGAGCGGATGGTCGCGCTGAAGCCCGATGTCGCGTCGTACGCACGGATCGCGTACGCGCGGGAGATTCTCGGGCGACGGGCTGGAGCAATCGAGGCTATGGAGCTCGCGGTGACGGCGTCGACCGGCGGCGAGAGTGCGGCGTGGGCACTCGTTCAGCTCGGCAACCTCTATTTCGAGGTCGGTCGTCTCCGCGACGCCGAGCGCGCATACAGGGCGGCGCTCGTACGGAAGCCGGGTTTCCCCTCGGCCGACGGCGAGTTGGCCCACATCGACGTGGCCGAAGGCCGGCTGGCCGCCGCTGCGAGGCGACTGCGACGGGTCGTCGCGGCGATCCCGAGTCCTGACTATGCGACGGCGCTCGGCGACGTCCTGGCGGCGGCCGGGAAGGACCGCGAGGCGGACGAGGCCTACGCGCTCGTCGAGTCGATGGAGCGGATGCTTCGCGCGAACGGGGTGAGAACGGAACTCGAGATCGCACTGTTCGATCTCGACCACGGAGGCAACGCCGCAGAGGTCCTCGCGCGCGTGCGCGGAGCACATCGGCGCACGCCGACGACAGAGGCGGACGACATCCTGTCCTGGGCTCTATACCGAAACGGCCGGTGCGGCGAGGCGCGTCGGTACTCGGTGCGGGCGCTCCGGCTCGGAACGAAGGACGCGATCGTCTACTTCCACCGCGGCATGATCGAACGCTGCCTCGGAGATGCGAGCTCCGGGCGCTTCTTCGCACAGGCGCTCGCGATCAACCCGAACTTCTCGATTCTCGATGCCGCGGTCGCACGGCGTCTGGCAGAGCCGCCCGCCGAGCGGACGTAGGGGCGGCTCGACCGCGATCTATCATCGGGGGCGCCGTGGGCTCCCCCGACTCTCTTCAGAACCTCACGCGCAACGCGGTGCACGTGCTTCCGGAGGGGGAGCTCGAACGGAAGCTCGCGCTCGGCCGGCCGCTCCGGGTCAAGCTCGGGATCGACGTCACTTCGCCTGACATCCACGTCGGCCGTGCGATCCCACTCCAGCGCATGCGCGCCTTCCAAGACGCGGGTCACATCGGCGTGCTCATCATCGGCGACTACACGACGCGAATCGGCGACCCGTCCGGGCGCTCGAGCGAGCGGCCGATCCTGTCCGACGAGGAGATCGACCGCAGCGCTCACACGTACGTCGAACAGGCATGTCTGATCGTCGATCCTGCGAAGACCGAGGTCCGGTTCAACGGGGAGTGGCTCTCGAAGCTCAGCTTCGCCGACGTCGTCCGGCTGACGCGGACGACCACCGTCGCGCGGCTCCTCGAACGCGACGACTTCGCGAAGCGATACGTCGCCCAAGAGCCCATTTCGGTGTCCGAGCTGCTGTACCCGCTCATGCAGGCATACGACTCCGTTGCGATCGAGGCGGACGTCGAGCTCGGCGGGACCGACCAGCTCTACAACCTGCTCGCCGGCCGTGAGGTCATGGCCGCGTACGGGCTCGAACCGCAGGTTGCGCTCACGACGCCGCTGCTCGTGAGCTGGGACGGCGAGAAGATGAGCTCGTCCGTCGGCAACAACATCCCATTGACGGCGCCGCCCGAGGAGCAGTTCGGCCGAACGCTGCGCATCCCGGATTCGCTTCTCGGAGAGTGGTACCGCCTGATCCTGGAGCGCGATCGGCCTGCCGACGATCCGCTCGAGGCCAAGCTCGCGCTCGCGCGGTTCGTCGTCGCGCGCTCACACGGGGAAGAGGCGGCGCGCCGGGCCGAGGAGCATTTCACGCGCGTCGTCCGCGAACGGCAGGCCCCCGACGACGTCCCGGAGATCCACGTTTCGCCGAACGGCGGTTCGGTGCACTTGCCCTCGCTGCTCGTCGACCACATGGGCGTTGCGTCGACGAGTGAGGCGCGTCGCCTGATCGCGCAGGGGGGCGTGAAGCTGAACGGGAAGCCGCTGTCCGAGATCGAGGTGGCCGCGACACGTCTTGACGGCGCGCTTCTTCAGGCCGGAAAGCGTCGATTTGCACGCGTTTTTCTGACGGGACCGCGTACTTGACAGCGGAGGACGCGCTGCTACCATTCGTCGGCTTGCCAAAAAGGCAGGCACGGAACTGTTCCCGACCGAAAGCGAGACGCCCTTCGAGAGAGTCCGATACGACTGTATCGCTTCTTCGAGGGGCCTCCACGCGAGTCGGGAGGCCTTTTTCGTGTCGGCCCGGCCGGCGGCTCGGTCTTTGAAAACTCAACAGCGTAAACGTCGAGAACCTCTCGCGCCTTGGCGCGGGAGGATCTAGAACAACCCGTCTCGTCTTCCTCTCGAGGAAGGCGGACATTTGAGCACAAGCTCATCCTGAAGCAGCTGTCCAACCAGGCCCT
>JALZEM010000309.1 GCA_030862005.1 Actinomycetota bacterium
CACGTCGAGGCCGGCCTCCGCTCCTTCGACCGGCGGATGCCCGAGGAGGTCAACCGCATCGTCGTCGACGACGTCTCGAGCCTTCTGTTCTGTCCGAGTGACCTCGCCGTCGCGAACCTGAGGCGCGAGGGCATCGTCGAAGGTGTCCACCAGGTCGGCGACGTGATGGTCGACGCGAACCTGCGGCTCGCCCCGCTCGCGCGGGAGCGCTCGAACGCGCTCGCCGACGCGGGCGTCGAGCGCGCGCAGTACGTCCTCCTGACCCTGCACCGTGAGGCGAACGTCCATCCTGCGGCGCTGCGCGCGATCGTCTCCGGTCTCGACCGCCTTCAGGAGCCGATCGTCTTTCCCGCGCATCCGCGTGCGCGGGCCGCGCTCGCGGCCGCAGGCCTCGAGCTCGGGCCCCACGTCGTCGTGCGGCCGCCGGCGGGCTACCTCGATTTCGCGGCGCTCGCCTCGCAGGCCCGCGTCGTCCTCACCGACTCGGGAGGCGTCCAGAAGGAGGCGTACTGGTATGGAGTCCCGTGCGTAACGCTCCGCGATTCGACCGAATGGATGGAGACGGTCGAGGCGGGTTGGAACACGCTCGTGGATACGGACGCCGACCGGATCGTCGAGGCAGTCCAGGGTACTCAGACCCCGCCGGTGCGTCCGCCCCTCTACGGCGACGGCCACGCGGCCGAACGGATCGCTGACCTCCTCTATACGATTCCGCCGCGATGAGCCCCGGAGCGGTAACCGTCGGGTTGGCGGGACTTGGGTACTGGGGCCCGAATCTCGCACGGAACTTCGGAGACCTGCCCGAAGCCGATCTCAGGTGGCTCTGTGACCACTCGCCCGAAGCGTTGACCGCTCACGGCGCACGATTCCCCACGGCGAGACGAACGACGCGGTTCGCGGATCTCCTTGAGGATCCCGAGCTCGAAGCGATCGTGGTCGCGACGCCGGTCGTGACGCATGCCGAGCTCGCACGGGAGGCGCTGCTCGCCGGCAAGCACGTCTTCGTCGAGAAGCCCATGGCGCTCGGCGTTGATGACGCCGAAGAGCTCGTTGCGATCGCCGAGGAGCGCGGCCTAGTGCTCATGCCCGGCCACCTGCTCCTGTACCACCCCGGCGTCGTGAAGCTGAAGGAGCTCGTCACGTCGGGACAGCTCGGCCGCGTCCTCTACGTGTACGGCAACCGGCAGAACTTCGGCCAGATTCGGCGGGACGAGAATGCGCTCGGAAGCCTCGGCGCGCACGATCTCTCAGTGATCCTCCACCTGCTCGAGGAGGAGCCCGCGGAGGTATGGGCGCGAGGTGAATGCTTCCTCGGCGAGGTCGAGGACGTCGTGTTCTGCTACCTCCGGTTCCCTTCGGGCGTAGTCGCACACATGCACCTCTCCTGGCTCGACCCGCACAAGATGCGGCGGATGACCGTCGTCGGCGACCAGAAGATGGCCGTCTTCGACGACATGGATCTGGAGCGAAAGGTGACGGTCTACGAAAAGTCGGCGGAGCCGCCGCCGATCACGTACGGCGAGTGGCGGACGCGGACGGGAGACATCTCGAGCCCGAAGATCTCGAACGCCGAGCCGCTTCGGCTCGAGTGCAGGCACTTCCTCGCGCTGGCGCGCGGAGAGGGCGACCCGTCCGGCGCCGCCCGGGACGGCCTCGCGGTCGTCCGGACGCTCGAGCAGCTCCAGCGCTCGCTCGAGCGTGAGCGCGTGTGACGGACGTCGCCCACTCCGCTGTCGTTTATCCGGGAACGAGGCTCGGTGCGGCCGTTGTCGTCGGAGACAACGCCGTCATCGGCAAGCAGCCCGTGTTGGGAAAGCAATCGACGGCGAAGCGAGAGGAGCTCGAACCGCTCGTCGTCGGCGACGGCAGCGCGATTCTCGCCTGCGCCGTGGTCTTCGCCGGCACGCGTCTCGGCCGGGGCGTCATCGTGGGCGACCAAGCGTGCGTGCGCGAGCGGTGTGAGCTCGATGACGGGGTCGTCGTCGGACGCGGTTCTCTCGTCGAGAACGACGTCGTGATCGGCGCGCGCACGCGCATCCAGGCGAACGCGTACGTGACGGCCTACACGACGATCGAAGACGATGTCTTCATCGCGCCCGGAGTCACGACGACGAATGACAACCTCATGGGACGGACGAAGGAGCGGCTCGCGTCCCTTCGCGGCCCAACGATCAGGCGCGGCGCGCGCGTCGGGGGCGCAGCCGTTCTCCTGCCCGGGGTCGAGATCGGCGCAGAGGCCTTCATCGGTGCGGGGGCCGTCGTAACACGCGACGTTCCGCCTCGTGCCGTTGTGGTCGGAAATCCGGCGCGGCAGATCCGCGAGGTCGCGGAGGAAGAGCTGCTCCGGCCCTGACGCAGGGACCGGAACTCCAGCCCTACGATTTCGCGATCACGAGCTCGTATGGGGCCGACCGGCCCCCATCGAGACGGACCTCGAGGAAGAACCAGCCGTCTCGCCGGGCGCGGTATGCGATTCGTTCGCTCGAGCCGGGGTTGGACGAGAACGCGATCCGGTCGGTGATCCGCCGCGCTCGTTCCGTCACGTGCTTCGTTCCCGGACGCCAGAGCACCAGGTTGACGTTCGTTCCGTCGGGCGCAGTGACGCGAAAGACTACCCGCTGATCCTCGCGAATGGTGATGCGATAGACGTCTCGTCTGTCGTCGAAGCGATCGAGCGTCGCTCGGTCGGTTCGATTGGATCCCCAGAGCGGGCGCGCGCGGCCACCAGCGTCGTCGTTCGTTTCGAACCGGTCTGCGGACGGCAATGGACGGCTGAGTCTCTCGAGCGCGCGCTGGACGTCAAGCCGGCCCCATCCTGTGAACCGATCGCGTCCGACGTCGCGGATATCGACGGCCGCGCGCTCGAGAAGATGAGTCACCTGGCTCGGATGAAGCGCACTCAAGCTGAGCCGCCCCGTCTCGGCGACGAGGACTGCCGCGGCCGCAGCAGCAAGCGGAGCCGAGAAGGACGTCCCGCTCGGGCTCCGATGATGGGTCGTTCGCGCGCATTGGGTGTAACCACTGCGCGGGCACGTGTCGGCAGGAAGGGAACGCGCGAGAGGGTAGGTCGAAAGGATCTTCGTGCCGGGAGCCGCCAAGTCGTTGTAGATCGGGTCACGGTTCGAGAAGAGCGGCGTTGAGCCGTTGCGCGCGATCGCGCTTACCCCGAGGACGTGCGGCAGCGCCGCCGGGTACCCCACGTAGGGATCGGGGCAGATGTCGAAGCAGTTCCCGCCCGCCGCAACGACGACGACGCCGTTCCGGGTCGCGTAGTCGATAGCCGAGTGCTCGAGCTCGGAGTACGTGTCGCGCCACGGGTTGTTCGGGTCGCGCGGCCCGCCGATGCTCAGGTTGATCACCCGTGCACCGCGGTCGACCGCCCAGCGGATCGCGCGCGCCTCCGCAAGGAGCGAGATGCCCCCGTCGCTCGCGATCACCTTGGCGACGAGCAGCTGCACCGGGATGCCGACGCCTGCAATTCCTTCCGCGTTGTCGAGCATGGCCGCGATCTCCCCAGCGACCATCGTCCCGTGGCCGTAGCTGTCGACAGTCGCGGCACTCGAGACGAAGCTGCGCGACGCGGCGATTCGGTCGGCGAATTCGGGATGCGAGCCGTCGATGCCGGAGTCGATGACGGCGACGAGGATGGGTGCGAGCGGAGGCTTGTGGGCCCAGTGGTCGAACGCGCGGATCGCGGGCAGGTACCACTGGTCGACCGCAAACGGATCGTTCGGCGTGAACGCGAGCGTGCGCGTCGACGTCGTAATGGGCTCCGCGTACTCGACCCCGGCGACTCTCGTGGCGGCGGCGACCGCGACGTCGACGTCCGGGACGTCGAGGACGAGGGCGCCAAGCGGGCCGAGGTCGGCTGTGACGTCTCCGCCGGTCGCGACCTCGAGCTCGGGGCGGACGTCGTCGGCCGAAGAGCCCGGGGCAAGGCCGACCGAGATTCGCCCCGCCGCGGCGGCCGGCGTAGCGCAAACCACAACGGCGACCGTCAGGCCGATCAGCACGAGAATTCGCGTCACTAGCCGACTTGCAGGTACGCGTATCCCGCGACGTAGCCCGTGAGCCGCGCGATTGCGCGGTAACGCCCCGGCCGCACCGAGACGTTCGCGGCGAACTCGCCCGCCGTATTTGTCGACACGGTTGCGAGCGTGTTCCAGATCCCGTTGCTTCCGCGTCGCTGAACGGCAACGGTGGCGCCCGCCTTCTTCGGAGCGATCAGGCCGCGAAGCCGCGTACCGGTCGGCTCGTAGAAGCGAACGCGAAGCGCGAGGGCGACCCGGCTCGCGGGTGCCGTTACGCCGCCGGCGGTGACGCGGTACCAGGTCGTGATCCCGGGCGTCACCGTCCTGCTCCACGCGCCTCCGACGACGTTGAGCGGGTTCGTCCCGCGTTTCCAGACGCCGCCGTATCGCTTGCGCTCGAGATATGCCGTCCAACCGTCGCCGGCGGGTGGACGAGCGAGGCCGTCGAGCGAGACCGAGTTCCCGTAGGTGACGCGAGACCGCGCGGGCGTGAGCGAGAGGACGCCGACCCAGAACCGGGCCGACTTGACGCCGAGGAGGCCGCGAAGCAGCTCGCTTCCCTCGACCGGCGTCTGCCAGCCGGGGCCCTTGACCGTGAGGACCTGGGCGAGGCCCGAGCCGTCACGGGTGAGCGTCGCGTCTTGGGGTACGCCCGTACCGAGCCGGGAGGCGAGCGTGCGAGCGCTCAGGTTCAGCCGCCAGAGCCGGTGCGGGTTCTGCGGAATGAGGTCGTAGTCGCGTACGGATTGCAAGTACGGCAGGTCGCCGCCCCAGACGTCGACCGAAGCGGCGGTCCGACCGCCGGACGACGAGTGAAAGTAAGTCTTCGCGGGTTTCCCGCCGTACATCGCCACCTTGCCGGCGGTCGCATCCACCGCGGCGCGCGCATTGGGTGCATCGATCTCCGCGTCATATCCGCCGTAGACCTGATCCGAGATGCTCGGACAGAAGAGGCCGCCGCCGCAGTGGCCGCCGGTGGCGAGAGCGTATGACCGCGCCGCCACCGCCTGAGCCTCTAACGCGGCCTGCGCGCCGTCATCGCCCCAGTAATCGGGCGACTCGCGCGGGACGACTCCTTTGACGTAGTTCTCGAGCCCCACCCAGTTGACGGCGCGAAGAGCGCCGTTCCGGACGCTCACGCGGAGCGTGCCGCGGTACCGCGTCGATTCGAGCTTGATCGCGGGCGTCGCGCTGAACGTCGCGGGATCCGCGAACGTCTTACCGCCGAAGGCGATCCTGCCCGTGCTCGTCTTCCGCGCCGTGCGTGTTCCGGCCGTGAACGTCACCGTCTTGGTCGCATCGGTCACCTTGATCGGCGATTGCGCACCGATCGAGAGCGACATGCGGTTGTCCGCGAGCAGGACGCCGATCGTCTTGCCGCTCGCCGTGCCGATTTTGGCTGGGCGGTAATAGTGCTCGATGATCTGCGTATAGGTGGCGTCGTGGTTTTTGGCAAAGCCGTATGCCCCCCACTGGCTCATGCCGACCGAGTGCCCCCACCCGCGGCCCTTGATCACGAAGACGGGCGCAGCCAAGGCGTCCGCCGCGAAAACGAGCGCACTCAGGACGATGGGAAGAACGAGCAAACGGCGCATGGCTTTGGACCCCTATCGGAAAGGTAGACCAACCTCGTAAGGATTGCGTGAATCGACCGTTCGGGCCGAGAAACGCTTTCCCGCTCCCTTGCGACGTTTGAAGCGTCCGGCGCGCGGCTAAGTGGACCATACAGTGGCGGTGGGCACGGACCTGCTCCCGTCCCGCTATGCGAACGCGAAGCCGATCGGCCGCGGCGGGATGGGCGAAATCTTCGTCGCCGAGGACAAGACCCTCGGCCGGAAGGTCGCGATCAAGCTCCTATCCGAGCGGTTCGCGCGGGACGAGAACGTCCGGAGGCGCTTCACCCGGGAGGCGCTCGCGGCGGCCCGCCTCTCCAGCCATCCGCACATCGTCACGATCTTCGACGTCGGGGAAACGGAGGGCCGCCCGTTCATCGTCATGGAGTACCTCGCCGGCGGCACGCTGGCCGAGCGGGCGAGAACGGGGCCGATCGAGCGCGAGCTTGCGATCAAATGGCTGCAGCAGGCAGGCGACGCACTCGACGAGGCCCACGAGCGCGGAATCGTCCACCGCGACGTCAAGCCGGCGAACCTCCTCTTCGACGAGCGCGGCGACCTTCACGTCGGCGACTTCGGGATCGCGCGGGTGGTCGACGAGACAACGACCGGGATGACGCTCGCCGGCACGGTGCTCGGCACCGCCGGCTACCTCTGCCCGGAGCAGGCGCGCGGGGAGCCGGCGACGCCCGCGAGCGACGTCTACTCGCTCGGGATCGTCGCGTACGAGCTCCTGACGGGCGGGCGGCCGTTCGAGGGCGGCTCGGCCACGGCCGAGGCGGCGGCCCACATCCACCAGCCGGTCCCGCCTGCGTCCGAGCGCGGCGTCGGGCTCCCGCGCGAGGTGGACGCGGTCTTCGAGCGCGTCCTTGCGAAGGATCCTGGGCGCCGGTATCTCACGGCACGCGATTTCGTTCGCGCGCTCTGCCTCGCCCTCGAATCGCATGAGGAAACAAGCCCGCTCGCGGCGGGGTCGACGCAGCAGTTTGCGGCTGCGCCGCCCCCCGCGGCCCCGGCGCGCGTGGTGCGGCGTCGCCGCCCGTGGGTTCCGATCGCGGCCGCCCTGGCGCTCGCCGCACTCGTGATCTCGGGTGTGGTGCTCGCCGCCGTCGTGGCGAGCGGCAACGGTGACGGCAGCAACGCAGAACGAGAGCCGGACAGTCCGGCCGCCGCCCCGGAGCAGGTCACCGTGACCGAAACGCTCGCCGGGACGACGGTGGTCGAGACGGCGACGGTTCAGCCGGAGACCGCGCCGGCCACGGACGAGCAAGCGGAAGGAACCGGCAACCTCTCGCTGGATGAGGCGATCGACCTGACCGACCAGGCGACCTTTGCCATGCGCGACGGCAATTACGACCGCGCGTACGCGCTCGCCGAACGGGCGCTCTCGCGGCTGCGCGGGACGGGGAACATCTACGAGGCCTACGCGTTCTACGATGCGGGACGGTCACTCGCCGAGCTCGGCCAGTGCGACAAGGCGCTCACGTACCTCGACCGCTC
>JALZEM010000313.1 GCA_030862005.1 Actinomycetota bacterium
AGCCCTACAATCGCCGCCGTGCAGCCTGCACGCGAGAGGCTCATGCGCGCGCGGACCCATGCGGAGCGCTTCCCGCGGCCGTACTGGATCCTGTTGACGGGCGAGGCGATCCAGTCGATCGGCTACGGGATGATCGTCCCCTTCATCTCGATCTACCTCACCGACACGATCGGCGTCTCGGCAACCGGCGCCGGTGCGATTCTCGCGGCGCTCGGGGTCGTAGGAGTCGTGAGCCAGCCGCTCGGTGGCATCCTCGCCGACCGCATCGGCCGCCGGCCCATGATCATCGCGGGCCTTGCCGCGGCTGCCGTCTCGGTGATCGGGTTCGGCCTCGTGTCGAGCGCATGGGCGGTGCTCCTCCTCGGCATGATCTGGGGCGCCGGCTACGGCGTCTTCGAACCCGCGGCCGGGGCGCTCGTCGCCGACGTCTCCACCGAGGAGCTTCGGACCGAGGCGTTCGGCCTCTGGCGCGTCGTGAACAACGCGGGGTTCACGCTCGGCCCGCCGCTCGCGGCTCTCGTCATCTGGCTCTCGTCTCTCCGGGGAACCTACCTCGTTGCGGGCGCAACGCTCCTCGCCTACCTCGCAATCGCGTGGCGCCTCCTGCCGGAGACTCGGCCGACGAAGCACGCCGACGAGCCTCCCGCGCGCTTCCGCGAGGCGCTCGCCGACCGTCTCCTTCTCGTGCTGATCATCGGCAGCCTGATGGCGGCGTTGGTCTACGGGATCTTCGAGGCTGCCCTTCCCGTCTTTCTCCATGACGACCGCGGCCTCTCGGTTGCGACGTGGGGGCTGGTCTTCGGGATCAACCCTCTCCTCATCACGATCTTCCAGTACCCCATCTCCCGTTGGGCAGCCAAGCGCTCGAGCCGCGCGGTGCTCGCCGGCGGGTCGCTCCTCCTCGGTGCCGGCATCGCGCTCGTGGCTCCGTTCCCGGGCATTCCGGTGCTGATCGTGGCCGTCGTCCTCTTCACGTTCGGCGAGATGCTCGAGTTCCCGGTTGCCTCTGCGGTCGCCGCCGACCTCGCTCCCGAGCGCCTGCGCGGCTCGTATCAAGGCGCGCTCAACGTGGCGTTCGAAGGTGCTTGGATTCCGGCGTCGCTCGGGGGCCTGTGGCTGATCGGCACGGGGCAAGGCGAGCTTCTGCTCGCTCTCGCCCTCCCGCTCGGAGCCGTCGGGGCCCTGCTCTTCTTCGCGCTGCCGCGCGGGCGCGTGAGCCGGCGGCCGCCGATCCTCCGCGCCGAGCCCCCCGGGCCGTAGCCGCGCGGGCTCGGTGGAGAGCGCCGGCCCTACGCCTCCTTTTCCGATCGCGGGCGGACGGGGCAGGGCTCGCGCTCATAGGGGTGGTGCTCGTCCCGCAGGAGCGCGCCGAGCACCACCCCGAAAAGGGCGTGCACCGTGACCTCGTAGAGAAACACGCGGCCGTTCGCGACGAGCGGCGGCCACGCGCCGTTCTTTCGGTCGGGATGGAGGCGGTCGACGATCGCCATCCCCGGCCAGAGAACGACGTTCTCGAGCTGGGCGGCGAGGAGGCCCTGCTTCCAGCCTCGGCCACCGGCGCGCTCGAACGCGGCGCCGAACACGGCGCCGTTCGCCAGATGGACGGCGAGACCGATCGGTGGCCAGAGGCGTCCGTGCGTTATCCCGCGGCCGAGGAGCCGGATGTCGGAGTACGGCGTCCTGACCGCCCGGCGCAGGAGGGGCTCGGCTCCAGCCCACGCGGCGGCCGCGACGATCCCGGCGACAGCTCCCCGTTTCACCACTTTGGCCTTATCCTCGCGGAGATGAGTGCCCGCAGCCTCGAGACGAGACGGCGGCTGACGCTCGCGGCGACGATCCTCGGGTCGTCACTCGCCTTCATCGACGCGACGGTCGTCGTCATCGCGATGCCCACGATCGAACGGGACTTCGAGCTCGGGCTCGCGGGGGAGCAGTGGATCTTCCTCTCGTACTCGCTGACGCTCGCGGCGCTCTACCTCGTCGGCGGCGCGACCGGAGACCGAATCGGAAGGCGAAGGACGTTCACGGTAGGCGCCGTCGCGTTCGCACTCGCTTCCGCTCTGGCGGGTGCGGCCCCGAATGCGGACGTCCTGATCATCGCGCGGGCGCTGCAGGGCGTCGGCGGGGCCTTTCTGACGACGAACAGCCTCGCACTTCTTCGGAGCGTCTACGCTGAGGAGGCCGGACGCGCAGTCGGTCTCTGGACCTCACTGACGAGCGTCGCGACGATCGCGGGACCCCCCGCGGGCGGCGCGCTCGTCGAATGGGTCGACTGGCGCTGGATCTTCTTCATCAA
>JALZEM010000326.1 GCA_030862005.1 Actinomycetota bacterium
ACGCGCCGAACGCCTGCGCCGCGTCCTCGATGACCGGAACGCCGTCGGGAAGCTCGTGCAGCGGAGCAGGTCGGCCGAAGAGGTGGACGGCGAGGATCGCTCGCGTCCGCGCGGTCGCACGGGCCGCGACGTCCGCAGGATCGAGGTTGAGCGTCACGGGGTCGATCTCGCAGAAGATCGGAGTCGCACCGCGTCGGACGATCGCCTCGGCCGTCGCATAGAACGTGAACGCGGGGCAGATCACCTCATCCCCCGGGCCCACGCCGAGGGCGTCGAGCACGAGGACGAGCGCGTCGGTCCCGTTTCCGACGCCGATCGCGTGCGCGGTGCCGACGTAGTCGGCCGCCTCCTCCTCGAACGCGTCGACGTTCGGGCCGAGGATGAAACGGCCGGAATCGAGCACCTCGCCGAGCCGCTCCATGAGCTCGGCGCGAAGGGGTTCGTACTGCGCGCGCACGTCGACGAGCGGTATTCCCACGACGCGCGAGTGTACCCGCACCGATCGGAATGCCTTGCCCGGAACGAGCACGTCCTCGACGGCCCTCAGATGCGGCCGACCGCCTGCGCCGCGAGCGATCGCGCGGCCTCGAGCAGCGCCGACTTCGATGCACCCGCGACCGCGACCCGCACCGTGAATACGGTCGATCCCTTCAGGACGGCGACGTCCGCAAGACCTTCTTCACTCCTCGTGAACGCGTGGTCGCCGAGACCGTCGAGCGCGCGACCCCCGCCCGCGCCCGCCGCGAACTCCGCTCGCGAGTACGCCTTGGTCAGGAGGCTCGCCTGAACGAACCCGTTCGCGCCGCTCCAGTGGCACCCCACGTACCCGACTTCCGTGAATCGCTCCGCCTTCTCGGGCATCCCGACGAGGCCACGGACGACCCCCCGGCGAACGAGCGCGCAGGCGTTCACGCTCGCCGGACGCTCATCCGATGTGTCCGTCAGCACCGTCCCGACCTGCTCCGCCGAGATCCGACCGAGCGCGTCGTCCGCGAGCGCGGCCGCGGCCTTCCGGAGCGCGGCCGCAGGCTTGTTTGTGAAGAGATCCACGCGAAGCACGAGCGATCCCTTGAGGACGTAGAGCGACGTCGTCCGATCACGCCAGAACGCGGAGTCGCCGAGGCCGGGCACCGGCGCCGCGCCGCCGGCCTTCGCAGCGGCCTCGAACTCGTCCCTCGAAAAGCGTTTCGTCGCCACGAGGACCCCGAGATAGCCGTTCTCCATGCTGTACGAGCAAAAGACGTCCTGGATGCGCCGGCCACGGCGTGCGGCCGGCCCCGCGCCGACGACGGCGTGAGCGTCCGCCCGCGTCACGAGAACGCAGGGATCGATGTCGGCGAGCCCGCTCGGTCGCGTTGTGCCGGTGGCGGGCGCGTCGCTTCCGGAACACGCCGGCAGGCCGATCGCAGCGCACAGCACGACGAGTCCGAGGATGCGCCGGCCGTTCGCACGACGTGGCACGACGCCTACGCGGACCGCTCGCGCGCGCGGCGACGGACGCGCTTCTGGCGCGTACGGACGAGGAGAACCGCCGCCCCGACGACGATGAGCACGACGATCGCGTACTCGGCGTAGCGCCAGCCCTCGTGGAACCGCTCCCATGCCGCACCCGCGGCGAGCCCCGCCGCCGCGAGACCGAAATACCAGGGCGCGCTTCCGAGAGACGTGAGGACCGTGTACCGGCCGAGCGGCATCTCGGCGATCCCTGCCGGGATCGAGATGAACGAACGAATGACCGGGAGGCAGCGCGCAATCAGAACGGCCGCATTGCCGTACCGATCGAACCATTCCTCGGCCCGATCAAGCTTCGCGGGGGTGATGTGAAGCCAGCGGCCGTGGCGCTCCAGGTAGGGTCGGCCGCCGTAAAGCCCGAGCGCCCAGCCGAAGACGGAACCGATGACATACCCGACGGTTCCGGCAACCGCGACGGCCACGAACGCCCACGCCGTCGATTCGATGGCCTCGCCGGCAAAGGTGACACTCTGCCCCGGAAAGGCGCCGATCGCGACGGCGCCCGCGTAGACCATGACGATCTCGCTCGCTGCCGGAAGCACGGCATCGACGACCGAGAGCACGAAGACGGCGTAGAGACCGTAGTCCGCAATCCACGACGTAACCGCCTCGGTGATCTCGTGCATCGGGGCTCGATTGTACGGCCGGCTTCTCGAGACCTCGTGGTTAGAGCTTTGGGACGACGCCGAGCGGCACCCACGTTCGATTGCCGCTCGAGTCGATGGCTACGAGCGTCGCGTTCCAGTACCCGCGCGGAAGAGGCAGGCGGAGCGACCCGGAAAGCGGATAGGTCCCGAGGCGGATCACTCGGTGTACGTCGAGGCGATCGATCAGGACCCGAAGGCGCAGCGACGGGGTTCCTTCATCGACGGCACGCCAGGTGAGCGTCCTCCCCGAAACGCTCGCGCGCATCACCGGCGCCTCTCGATCGCGCTTGATCACGATCGGCCGGAGCGCTGCGCTTCCTCTATTTCCGGCGAAGTCGACCGCGCGCACCGTCGGCCGGTACGTCCCGGGAGCTCGGCCGCCCGGCCACCACTTGACCGTGTGCCAGCCGCCCGACAGCTGATAGACCCGCTGCTCGCCCGCGATCGTCAGGGTCACCTCTGAGATCTTCGAGAGCCAGAAGCGGATGCGCGCGACGTCGCGGTATCCCTCGGCGGGGACGGGGTAGAGCGTCGGGCTCCGCCGGCCGGGGCGGAACACGGGCGGCTCGACCGTGTAGCGGTGGAACCGGTCGGCCCTGCGGGTCCAGGCCGCCTCCCCGGTGCGGGCGGCGAGCTTGCGAAGAAGGCTGATGACGTAGACGTGGTACCTGGGCGGCGACTCCTGGCCAAGCGAGTACCGTGACCAGTAGCGCGTCTCGAAGCGCGGGAACATCGTGTCCGCCGCACGCTTCATCCGTTCCGAGTATCCAGCCGCGGTCGTATCGCCCGAAAGGGCGGCGTAGACCCCGAGCGAGACCACGGACTGAAGCTGCGCGTTGAGGACGACGAGCCGGTTGAAGCGGTAGAGCCGTACCCACGGGCCGGCCGAAAGCTGCATGGCGAAGCCCTCGGGAATGGACCGGTAAGCACGGCCGGCCACGCGGAGGAAGAAGGGGCGGTCGTAGCGCGTACCGGCACGAGCGAGCGCGTGCGCGGCGGCAGCTTGCGCCATCCCGGACGTCCACGGCGGCCATCCGCCGCCGAACGGGAAGTAGTACTCCCAGACCCCCTTGAGACGACGGCGGACCATGCGCGCCGCGAGCGCCTCGGCGTGCTTCTCGGCTCGACCGTCATTCCTGTGCGTGATGTCCGAGTTGAGCGCGCCGAAGTTCGCGAGCGGGTGGAACTGGAACCCCTGCGTCCACGTCGCGCGGTACACGATGCCGTCGCCGCCGCGAACGTCGGTCCCGTGCGGCGGCATGCTCCGTACGGAGAGGTAGTCGGAGTTCAGCTCGAGCATCCCGAAGAGGGCGGCCGCACGCGGACGGTTGAAGCGCCCCGCCTGCCGCGCGACGGTGTGGAGGACGGCGGCGAGATGCGACCAGCGCGGTTCCGGCAGGAGCGTCAGAA
>JALZEM010000327.1 GCA_030862005.1 Actinomycetota bacterium
GACGAGGACGTCGTCGCGCTCAAGTGGGTCGCCGGCTATCCCGCGAACAAGGCGCGCGGGCTGCCGTACATCTCCGGGCTGATCGTCTTGAACGACGCGGAGACCGGCCTCCCGACCGCAGTCATGGACGGCGCCGAGATCACGGCGGCGCGCACGGCCGCAGCGAGTGGCGTTTGCATCCGCCGTTGGGCGCCGGCGGGATGGCGAGTCGCCGCAATCGTCGGTTGCGGTGAACAGGGCCGCTTTCACGCGCGCCTTCTGAACGCGCTCAATCCCGTCGCGCGTCTGCGTGCATATGACCCGCACCCCGATCGGATCGAGCGCCTGGAGGGGGACGTGGAGCCCACTCCGAGCGAGCTGGACGCCGTCGCGGGCGCGGACGTCGTCGTGACCGCGGCGCCGATCGTCGAGAGCCCGTCGCCGACGATCGGACCCGAGGTACTCGGCGACCGATGGCTGCTGCTCCCGATCGACTTCGATGCGCTCGTCCGGCGCGAGCTGGTCGAGACGGCCGACCTGTTCGTCGTCGACGACGTGGGCCAGTTCGAGTACTACCGCGAGCTCGGTCACTTCGGCGATTGGCCCGCGCCCGTAGGGAACGTCGGCGACGCGCTCGCACGTAACGACGGGGGGAGCCGCGTAGCGTGCGTGAACCTCGGCATCGGCGCGCTCGACGCGGCGTTCGCGAAGCGTGTCGTCAATGCCGCCCGCGCGCGCGGCGCGGGGACGGAGCTCCGGCTGTAGGGTCGGCGCATGTGGGCGGGCGTCGTCGTCTGCGGCCGCGGAAAGGTTTTCAGGCGGCCGTGATCGACGCGACGCGCGTCGTGGCCGGACCCGCACGCCTCGCCGGACCGGAGGACGTTGTCGTCTCGTTGCGGGACCGGCGCCCGCGACTCGGCGCGGCCGACAGCGCCGATCTCCACCTGAACGGCGTTCGGGGGCGCCTCGGCCAAAACGACCGAGAGTCGATTCGGACCGCCGTCACGGTGCGTACCTTCGATCGCCGTGAGACTGAGCAAGTCGGCGAAATCGTCATGCCACGCCTCGCCCGATGAGGGCAGCGTGGATGGTCGCGCTCGAGGAGACGCTCGCGGCGGATGAAACCGGCGACGAACTCGCCACTGCCCTCGTCGTCATCGCCTCTGTCGCTGGCGAGCGCGTGATGATCGACGAGCAGCGAGCGCGTGCGGCGACGCGGCGCGCTCTTCTCCTTCTGACAGCGGGCGGCGATCCCACGCGCGGGCTCGACCTGAACGGCCGCGCGGTCACGGCGCTCGCCGACGACATCCGCGACGCCGACCGCCAGCTCATGCTCGAGGAAGGCATCCGCGAGCTCGCGCCCGCCGCGTCCGGCCTTCCTCACCTCAGCGAGGCAGTTCATGCACTCATCCACGCCCCGGACGTGGCCTGGCGAGCATATGCATGCTCGCTCCTCGCCGAGGAGCTCGGCGCGGAGGACGACTAACGCGGGGCAGGCGGCCGATCGCCGCCCGCCCCGCGAGCCTCTTACTATCCCATCCGCGCCGTGCCGGGACGGAGCTCCTCGCGCTCCGTCACGCCGTACCCCTCACGTTCGGGATGCCCGTGGACCCCGCGCGTGAACGCGAATTCCTCTTCCGGCGACAGCACGAGCCGGTGTCGTCCCGCGATCGCGAAATACGCGACCGCGATCGCGTAGAAGATCGCGACGCCGACGACCCCCGGCCGGTAGTCCTCGTTCCAGAAGAGCGAGATGAGCGAGATGAGCGCGATGACGCTCGCGACGAACGCGCCCCACTCGCCAACGGGGCTCCGGTATGGCCTCTCGATCTCCGGAAGCCGTCGCCGGAGCAGGATGAAGGAGAGCGTCTGCATGAAGTAGGAGATGACGGCGCCGAAGACCGCCATCGTCAGCAGCGCCGCCCCGACGTTCCCGCCAAGCCACTCGCGGCTCGTCGCTTGATCGAGGAGGAGCGCCAGGAAGAATCCGATCACGGCGCCGAGCAAGAGCGCTACGTAGGGCGTGTTTCGCCTGCCGTGCGTCACCGAGAGGAAGTGTGGGTAGTAGCCGGCCCGCGAAAGCGAGAAGATGTTGCGCCCATAGGCGTAGATGATCGTGTGGAAGCTGGCCACGAGGCCGGTGACGGCGATCAGCGCAAGAAGCGACGTCGCGGTCCCCTCTCCGAAGATCGTCTTGAGACCGTCGTTCAGGGGCTCGCCGGATTCAGAGAGCGCCTCGGACCCGGGTGCGATACCGGAATTCAGGAACAGGATCAGAAAGCCTGTGACGATGAGCGTCAGGAGGCCGTAGATCGTGCCCTTCGGAATGTCACGCCTCGGGTCATGCGATTCCTCGGCCGCGAGCGGTAGCTCCTCGATCGCGAGGTAGAACCAGATCGCGAACGGCAGCGCGTAGAAGATGCCCGGGATCCCGTCCGGGAGCCAGCCCTGGTCGCCAATCGCGAACCGGTCGAAGTCGAAGTTCGGAATCGCGCCGACGTAGAAGACGGCGAGAATCGCAAGCGAAGCGAACGTGATGAAGACCGTGAAGCGGAGCGTCGTCTCGATACCGACGAAGTTCAGGGCCACGAAGATGGCGTAGAACACGAGCCACCACACCCAGAGCGGCGGGCTTCCACCGAAGAGATCGGTCGAGATCGATTGCATGTAGAAGCCGATGCCGGCCACGATCACGGCCGGAGTGACGACGTACTCAATCGTCTCGGCGACTCCGGTCGTGAACCCGCCCCAGGGACCCATCGCGGAGCGGCCGAACGAGTAGGCACCACCCGTATGCGGTAGCGCCGGAGACATTTCCGCGATTGAGTAGCAGAGGCCGAAGTACATGATCGTGATGACGATCGTCGCAATGAGCAGGCCGCCGAACCCGTACGCGAGCCCGAAGTTCCAGCCGAAGAAGTCGCCGGAGATAACCGCGCCGACGCCGAGTGCCCACAGCGACCAGACCCGCGCGTGCCGGCGAAGCATGCGCTTCTCGAAGTACCCCTCACCCGCTTCGCGATAGGTGACGTACCCCCTTTTCCGCTGCTCGGTTCCCGCTGGCTCAGTCACGCCCGCCTCCTCGGTTCAATCGGTGGCCCCCAAGGCGGAGGATTGAAAACCACAGGCGTACGCGGCGTCAAGCCTCCCCGCACTCCCACGCGGGCCGCCGTGTTATCACTTCGCCTCGTGCTGACGCTCGACGAGCTCAAGCAGGCGGTCGAGGACGGGTCCGTCGACACCGTCGTCGTCGCCTTCACCGACATGCAGGGTCGTCTGATGGGGAAGCGCCTCCACGGCGAGTACTTCGTCGAGCAGAACGTGGGCGAACACGGCGCCGAGGCGTGCAACTACCTGCTCGCGCTGGACATGGAGATGGAACCGGTCCCCGGGTACCAGATCGCGAATTGGGAGCAAGGGTACGGCGATTTCGCGCTCGCGCCCGACCTGGCGACGCTGCGCCGCATCCCCTGGCTCGAGTCGACCGCTCTCGTCCTCTGCGACGTGATCTGGCACGACGGGTCGTCCGTGAACCCGTCTCCCCGCCAAGTGCTGAAGCGCCAGGTCGAACGCGCGCACGAGCTCGGCTTCGAGCCGATGTTCGGCTCCGAGCTCGAGTTCTATCTCTTCAAGGAGACGTACGCAGAGGCGCATGCCAAGCGCTACCAAGACCTGACGCCGTCGGTCCCGTACATCCTCGACTACCACGTCCTCGCGACCACCTACGACGAGCCGCTCATCCGCCAGATCAGGAACGGGATGCATGCGGCTGGGATCCCGGTCGAGAGCTCGAAGGGCGAGGCCTGGCCGGGCCAGCAAGAGGTCAACTTCCGCTTCGCGAACGCGATCGCTATGGCGGACAACCACACGATCTACAAGAACGGCGCGAAGGAGATCGCACACCTGAACGGGTGTTCGCTCACGTTCATGGCGAAGCCCGATCACACCTGGATCGGGAACTCGTGCCACATCCACTCGAGCCTCTGGCGCGACGGCGAGAATGCGTTCGCGGGCGAGTCCGAGATCTTCAAGCGTTATCTCGCCGGCCAGATCGCCTGCCTGCAGGAGCTCGCGATCTTCGTGGCGCCGGCCGTGAACTCGTACAAGCGTTACGCGGCCGGAAG
>JALZEM010000346.1 GCA_030862005.1 Actinomycetota bacterium
GTCGAGGTGACTCGGGCGCGATCTACGTGGTCGGATACGACGCGGAGCGCCGCTGGTCGTGCACTTGTCCGACGTTTGGGCCTCGCTGCTCGCACGTCCGGGCGCTGCAGTTGGTCACGGTCATGGAGCCTCGGTCGTGAGCGCCCCCGCATTGACTTTGGCGGACGCCGCGCGGATGATGCGCGACGCCTTGCGGGATCGCTCCTACCGAGCGACCCCACTCGGCCTCGAAGTCGCGCGCTACTACCGCTGGAAGAAGAACGAGTGGGGCGCACGAGAGGAGACTCTGCGCGACTACGAGGCGATCCTCGCCAAACTGGCGCTGGACCACGCCGACCTCGAGCTGTCCGACTTCGAGCCGCCCGTCGGGACGGAACGGCTACGCGATTTCATCGACAACCGTTGGGGCGAGCGGACAGGACGCACGCGCGCCAAGGTGATCAGCGTCCTGCGCGACTTCTTCGCCTATCAGGTGAGGGAGCAGCGCCTGCACGGCAACCCAGCGCTTCCAATCTCCCGGCCGCGGAAGCGCGAGGTAGCGCGCGGGACGTTCGTTCCCTCCGACGTCGTGAAGCTCATCTCGGCGCAGCCGCGAGCGCGCGATCGCGTCGCCCTCCTCCTCCTCTTCCGCCTCGGACTGAGGAAAGGCGAGCTGACCCGCGTCCAGTTCAAGCACTACGACGGGCGCCGGCTCACCGTGTTCGGGAAGGGCGGCAAGGTCCGCTACCTGCCTATCGTCGACTCGGAGCTCCGGCTCGCGCTCGAGCGTCACATTCTCGACCGCGGCCCGGAGCCGGACGAGTTCCTTCTCTACGTAGAGAAAATCGGCCCCCAGTTCCCCGGTGGTCCGCTCGCGACGATCTGGCAAGACAGGTGTAAGCCGCTCTCGTCCACCGCCATGCACCGATGGTGGGTCGCGTGCCTCAAGCGCGCCGACCTGCCCCACCGGCCGATGCACGAGGCCCGCCACACGGCGATCACGGACTTCCTGCGCCGCAGCGGCAACTTGAAGCTCGCCCAGATGCTCGCCGGACACGCTGACATCGGCACGACCGCGAACGTCTATGCCCACCTAGACACGACCGACCTCGAGGCCGCCCTCAGGGCGCTGGAGGAGGGCTAGCCACGTGACCGGACGCAGCGCAATCATTCCGATCGGAAACCCGCGATTAGCGGGAAAAATGGAGGCGGCGGGAATCGAACCCGCGTCCGCGGACGCACCGGGAAGAGCATCTACAAGCTTGTCCTGCGATTTCGCTTCGCCCGCCGGCCGGCTCGCAGGCGGCCTACCGCCGGGCTAGCCATCCTTTGGCGGTCCCGCCTTGGGCGATTGGCTCTCCCTCGGCGGCGAGCCCGTTCGTTGACGCCGGATTCCGATCCACGGGCCGAGATCGGAGCGACGCGTCACCTAACCGAAGTTAGGCAGCGAGTGCGAGTTCGTTATCCGCACTTACGGTGTTTCCCGGTTGTTTTACGAGGCCGACCGGGGACCTCGGCTTGCAGCTCTACCGGAGAACCGACCACGTCGAAACCAGGTCGCCCCCGTATGTTCAGGACAATTGTAGCCGAGCTTGCCTTCGCCTACCCTCTCCGGATGGCGGCGACCGTCACGGTTCTCGTCGACGCGGAGAACGTCCGTCGCTCGCAATGGCCCAACCTTCCCGCCCCCGCGCTCGTCGAACGCTGCTCGGCGTGGGCCGAGGCAAATGGCGTGCGCGCGGTGGTCGTATTCGACGGTCCGGCGCCCGCCTGGACCGAGACGCCGAGTTGCGCGGTCGTCGGAACGGGGAGCGAGAGCGCGGACGACTGGCTCGCACGCGAGGCCCTGCGGTACAAGCCGTACTGGCTGGTGACGTCCGATCGGGAGCTGCGCCTCCGGGCGGGCACCGGCGCAGAGGATGTGATCGGTGGGGGAAGCTTTGCGCGGACGCTTGCGGCTGGCGCTTGATCAAGTTCCGCTCGCAACATGCCGACATTCCCGGCGGAGCGTCCGTCGCCTGCTGCCTCGTTTTCTCGTGGTTACGCGCGCTGACGGTGCTTCAGCGCCCGCTCGATCTGGCGCTTCGCGTCGCGGTCGGCTAGGTCGCGCCGCTTGTCCCGCGCCTCCTTTCCCCGCGCGAGCGCGAGCTCGACCTTCACGCGCCCGTTCTTGAAGTACAGCCGGGTCGGGACGAGGGTGAGGCCCCGCTCTTGAACCTTCCCGATCAGGGACGCGATCTCGCGACGGTGCAGCAGGAGCTTGCGGTCGCGATCAGGGTCGTGGTTCGCGAGGTTCCCCTGCGCGTACTCGGCGATGTGCGCGCCGACGAGGTAGACCTCCTCACCGCGCACGTCGGCGTACGCGCGCTGGAGCGTCACGTGTCCGTCACGAAGGGACTTCACCTCCGTTCCCGTCAGCGCGATGCCGGCCTCGAGCTTCTCGAGGAGGTGGTACTCGTGCCGCGCGCGGCGGTTCTCCGCGATCGGCTTCGTTCCGGACGGTCTCGCCATGAGGCCGATTGTAGGCTCGGCCCTCGGGGTTCTGGCCTTTCGCGCCGCCGCGGTTCGCGAAGCCGAAGTTGTCCACGGCCTGCTGGTGCGCGGAAACCGCGCCCACGTCTGCGTCCGGACCTCAGGAACCCTCGCCTGTCCGCGCGAGGCCGATAGCGATTAGCGCGGCGCCCAGCTTTCCCGATGACTCGGGAGCGGCGTGAGGATCGGCTCGATCTGGTCGCGCAGGTGCTCGTAGTTCGGTGGGAGCGAGAGGCGCTCCCCGAGCGTCTCGAGCGGCTCATCCGAGGTGAACCCGGGGCCGATCGTGGCGATCTCGAAGAGAACGCCGCTCGGCTCGCGGAAGTAGATCGAGCGGAAGTAGAACCGGTCAATCACAGGAGTCGGGCTTGCGCCCGTCTGCGCGACGCGCTCACGCCACGCCTCATGGTCTTCCATCGCCGAGGCCCACGCGACGTGATGCACGGTCCCCGCCCCGCCGATACCGCGCTCCGGAGGGGCTTCGTCGTACCCGTAGAACGAGCTGCGTGCTTCACCACGCGCCTCCCACTCCGTCGGAGGACCTGTGGCCGTGAAGCCGAGCGCGTTGTCGAGGAACATGCGGCTCGCATCCGGCGCAAGGGTGTACGCGCGCACCCCGTCAAAACCCTGGAGGGCCAGCTCGGCGCCGATCTCCGGATGGTCCGCGACGAGCGGCTCGTCGTCGGTCACGACGACCGCGATCTCGAGGCCGAGCCCTTCGGGGTCGGTGAAGGAGACACGGCCGTCTTCGCGGGCAGCTCCGATGCCCTCTCCGGCCAAGCGCTCGAGCCAGAAGTCGAGCGCGTCCTCGCTCGCGACGCGCCACGTGATCCGATGCACCATCCCGGCGCCGGCACGTCCGGGCCGCGCGCCCGGGTACTCGAAGAACGTGAGGTCGGCGCCTGGGCTCCCCCTCTCGTCGGCGTAGAAGAGGTGGTAGACCGTCGGGTCGTCCTGGTTCACCGTCTTCTTGACGAGCCGGAGGCCGAGCACGCGCGTGTAGAAGTCGAGGTTCCGCGGGGCGTCGCCCGTGATGCACGTGACGTGGTGGATCCCTTCGAGCTTCATCGTCCCGATTGTATGGGCCGGGAGCCGCGCTGCCGTGCGTGGTGCGCCTCGGCGAGCGCGAGCTCGACCTTCCCCTCGATCTTGTCGATCGAGTCGACGCAAACCGCGATCGGGTCACCAAGGCGGTACGTCGTCCCGGTCCTCCGCCCGACCATCGCCGTTGCGAGCGGATTCAGCTCGAAGTACTCGCCGGGTAGCTTCCGAGCGGGAACGAATCCCTCGAAGACGCCGTCGAAGCGCGCGAAGATGCCCGAACGGATCGCTCCCACGATCTCGCCCTCGAACGCTGCATCCCACCCTTCGTCGAAGAGGCGCCGCTCGAGAAACCAGGCGAGGCAGATCGCATCCGCCCGGTATTCGACCTGTGCCGCCTGGCGCTCCCGGAGCGACGTCCATTCTGCGAGCTCGTCGAGGTCCTCCGGGAGTGGCGTCTCGTCGAGGCCGAGCTCGTTCACAAGCGCTCGGTGGCAGACGAGGTCGGGGTAGCGACGGATCGGCGACGTGAAATGGCAGTAGGCGCGGCTCGCGAGACCGGAATGACCGAGGTTGCGGGCGTCATAGCGCGCCTGTTTCAACGCCCGCAGGACGAGGGTTGGAAACGCCTCTTCGCCCCGCCCGGCCTGCGCTGCGTACGCCGCGATGCGTGAGCTCACCCGGGCCGCGAGGCGCGCCGCGTCGGCCGGCGTCAGATGGTCGGGCACCGGCGGCGACGGCACCTCGAGGTCCGCAAGCTTCGTGAGAAGGAGCTCGATTGCCTGCGGATCGGGGCGCTCGTGAACACGGAAGACGGCCTCGCGGTTCCGGCCGGCCAGCAGGGCCGCCACGGCCTCGTTCGCGAAAATCATCAGCTCCTCGACGAGCATGTGCGCGTGCGACTCGGACTCGGTCCAGGCGCGCTCGACGCCGCCTTCCCCGTCGAAGGCGAACGCGGTCTCGCCGGTCTCGATCCGAAGCGCGCCCCGTCCGTACCGGCGGCGTCGCAGCTCCGTCGTCAGCCGCTCCGCCAAGCGAAGCGCCTCCGTCAGCTCCTCGCTCGCACGCTCGTGGCCGCCGAGGATCGCCTCGGCGTGGCCGTACGTGAGGCGCTCGCGGCTCCGGATGACGCTCCGGTAGAACGACGGCGGCCCCGCGTCGAGGTTTCCGTCGAACGGGATCTCGACGGTGACGCAGCGGCGATCCTGGTGCGGGCGCAGGCTGCAGAGGTCCGCGGAGAGCCGCTCCGGGAGCATCGGCTCGACGCGACCCGGAACGTAGGTCGAGAACGCGCGCTCGGCCGCGTCGCGATCGAGCGGCGACCCGGCGGGGACGTAGGCCGATACGTCCGCGATGTGCACCCATGCGCGGATTCCGTCCCGCTCGCGACGAAGCGTGAGCGCGTCGTCGAAGTCCTTCGCCTCCTCGGGATCGATCGTGAACGCGAGGAGATCGCGCAGGTCGAGACGTTCGGGCTCGTCATCGGCGGGCTCGTCCGGGAGCGGCGGGGACGGCCGCCGGACCCCGTCGTGCCACAGCAGCCCCTCGAGGACCGACTCGACCGCGGCCGCTCGTCCGAGCACGCGCTCGACGCGCGCCCGTCCGCGGCCGAGGCGGAGAACGACGAGGTCGCCCACCGCCGCGTCCGCTGCTCCCTTCCGGTCGACGACGATCGGGACTCCGCCCTCGAAAAAGGGCTCACCGACGAGAAGCTTGCCCCGCCGGGCGAGCTCGCAGACCGCTATCGCCATCGGCCGGGATTCAATGCGGGCGAGGCATGACTCGCCCCTACGAAGACCGGATCTGCCTCACGAGCAGCCGCTCCGCGGCGGCGAGGGCTTCGTCCACCCGCGTGCGTGGATTGTCTGCCGCGCGCACGTCGGGCGTGAGCCCTCGCTCGGTGAGATTCCGGCCGGCGGGCGTGACGAAGGCGGCCGTCGTCAGCTTGAGCGCTGCGCCGTTCGAGAGCTCGCGCACGGACTGCACGAGCGCCTTGCCATAGGTCCGCTCGCCGAGGACGACGGCGCGCCCGTGGTCGGCGAGCGCAGCCGCGACGATCTCTGCTGCGCTCGCGCTGTCGCGGTCGACGAGGACGGCCAACGGGACCTTTGCGAGCGAGGCGCCCCCCGTGACGTGGTAGACGCGGCGGCCGTAGTGCTTGCCCTCCGTGACGCAGACGACGCCCTCGTCGACGAAGAGCGACACGGAGCGAACCGCCTGAGCGAGCAGGCCTCCGGGATTGTCGCGGAGGTCGAGCACGAGGCCGTCCGCCCCCGCCTCGAGGAGCGTGCTTGCGCGATCCTCGAGCTCCTCGGTCGCATTCGCGCGAAACGAGAGGACACCGACGTACGCGAGCTCGATCCGTCCCGTATCGATTGTGCGCGCGCGAACCACCGGCTGCTCGATCTCCTGGCGCTTCACCGTGAAACTCAACGTTCCCGTCCGCGGCCGTCGCACCATGAGGCGAACGACCGTCCCTTCCTTCCCGGCGATGAGATCGAGTGACCGGTCAAACGGGAGTGCCCGCACGCGCCGGCCGTCGATCGAGACGATCAGGTCGCCCGGGCGAATCCCCGCCCGTCGCGCCGGGCCCTGAAGCGTCGCCTTGACGAGGAGCCCGCCTCGTGCCGGCCCGACCGTTAGGCCGACGCCCGAATAGCTATCCGCGGTGCGGGCCCTCAACGCGTCGTACTCCGCGGGCGTCAGGTAGTCCGTGTACGGATCGTTCAGCGCTGCGACCACACCGTTGATCGTAGGCTTGTTCAGCGCGGCGGCCGGGACCGACCGGTAGAAGCTCGTCACGAGCTCGTACCGGACTTCGTCGATCAGCTCCGGTGGGCGGTCGCGAGGCGCCGGAGCAAGGGATCCCCTCTCATCGGCGCGCGCGAGGGTGAGAAGCAGACCGAGCGCGAACGCTCCGGCAAGCAGAAAGAGGACACCGGCGATTCCGGCCGCACGTCTCATATGGGCCCTCGTTCCGGAGTATAGGCGGCCTCCGGGAGGCTAAACCTTCAGAAAACGGCGCAGCGTGATGCCCGAGCCGAGCGCACCCACGAGGAGGCTCGTACTCACCAGGATGAGCGCCATGAGCGGGAAGCTGATCGCGTTGACACCGTCTCCAGGCTCGTCGATCCTGCCCAGGATCGACGGCAACGCGAACTCCTTCGCCATGAGCAGAAGAGTGACGGCGACGGCGGAGCCGACGAGCCCGCAGATGATTCCTTCGAGCATGAACGGCCCGCGCACGAACCAATTCGTCGCTCCGACGAGCTTCATGACCTCGACCTCGCGCCGGCGCGAGAAGATCGAAAGCCGGATCGTGTTCGCGATCAGGAGCGTCGACGCCGTGAGCAGGATGAGGCTGCCGACAAGAAAGATTCCGCCGATGATCTTCGCAACCTGCAGGATCCGATCGGTCGTCTTCTTGCCGTAGTTCACCTTCTCGACGCCGCGTGGCAGCGGGTCGAGCGAGCCCGCGACCGCCTCGACCTGCTCTGCTCGCTTTGGAGTCACCTCGTAGGACGCCGGAAGCGGGTTCGACGCCAGGTTCTTCACGAGCTCGGGATGCTTCTCCCGCATCCGCCGAAGGGCATCCTCCTTCGAGACGAAGACCACTTTGGCGACGTCCGGCCGGCCGACGAGGTCGGCGCGAACCGCCTCGATCTGCCGGTTCGTCGCGTTCTGGTCGAAGAACACGCGCACGATCACGTCCTTCTTGACCTCGTCCGTCCAGGACAAGACCCACGTCCCGAGCGCGATGAAGAGCCCGAGCAGGAACATCCCGATCAGAACCGTCATCGTCGCCGCGATCGTCGTCGAGAGGTTCGCAGTGACGGAACGAAAGGCTTCGCCGACAAAGAGCCGCGTTCGCACGGGTTAGCCGTAGCCCCCGCGACGCTCGTCGCGCGTAATGCTTCCCTCGTCGAGGGCGATGACGCGGCGGCGCATCTTGTCGACCATCTCGCGGTCGTGGGTCGCCATCACGACCGTGGTTCCGGTTCGGTTGATCCTGTAGAGGAGCTGCATGATCCCCACGGACGTGTCCGGATCGAGGTTTCCGGTCGGCTCGTCGCAGATGAGCAGGGGCGGATGGTTGACGAACGCTCGAGCGATCGAAACGCGCTGCTGCTCGCCGCCGGAGAGCTCGTCGGGGAGTGACGTCATCTTGTGCGAGAGCCCGACGAGCCCCAGCACCTCGGGAACCTTGGAGCGGATCGCACGCCGAGACTCGCCTTGCACCTTGAGCGCGTAGGCGACGTTCTCGTATGCGGTTCGGTTCGGCAGGAGCTTGAAGTCTTGGAAGACGCAGCCGATGTTGCGGCGAAGGAGCGGGACCTTCGATCGTTTCAGGCGCGCGAGCTCGCGTCCTCCGACGATGATCCGTCCGTCGGTCGGCTCGAGCTCCTTGAGGAGAAGGCGGATCATCGTCGACTTGCCCGAGCCCGACGGGCCGACCAGGAAGACGAACTCGCCCTTCTCGATCACGAGCGAGACGTCGCGGAGCGCCACGACGTTCGGGTCGTACACCTTCGTGACCCCCTCGTAGACGATCATCGGCGCCCCGGAGGGACGCTGATCGGCACGTCCGTCGCCGTCTACGGGCGCTGGCGCTACGGGTATCTCGAGGCTCGTCTCTGCCACCGGGAAGGAGGGGCGGCCATGGAGGCCGCGCCGGTTACGTGGAATCGAACCCGTGAGTCTAACGGAAGGGGCGGAGAAACCTGAACGACGAGCTGCCGCCAAGGGCGCGGCGGCGGGAGCCCATTCGGCTCCCTCGCCGCCCGTCAACCGAGGCGGCTACTTCGTCCGAATGCCGAACTTCTGGTTCACCTGCGCGGGGTTCGTCACGAGCACGCCCGTCGTATCCTTCCCGCGGACGTACATGTAGTACGTCGCGTTGCCGTCCGGCAGGTTCTTGGTCGCGAAGTTGTAGATGTACTGGCCGGCGAATGCGTCATAGCGCATGACGCCGGTCGTGTCGGCCGCGCTCGTCGAGGCCGTCTCGGAGATCGCGTCGGAGGGCGCATGCGACGAGCTCAGACTCCAGCCGACCTGCGGCGCAAGCCCTGCGACGGGATCGCCCATGCAGTCGGTGATCCTGACCTTGACGGGGATCGTGCTCCCGAACTTCCACACGCTCGTCCCGTCGGGGTTGAACGGCGCGAGGATCGCGCTGAGGTTGTAGAGAACCCGCAGCTGGATTCCGGACGACGCGGCCGAGCCGCCTCCGTCGTCGTCGGAGATCCTCACGGCGGCGACGTGGACGCCGTTGGTCGTGTACAGATGCTCCGCTGAGAACGACGTGCCGACGTTGAACTTCGTCTCGTCGGCGACGAACGTCCCGTCGTATTCCCAGTCGATCTCGGCGTTCCACGTGTCCGCGGAGCCGGGGTCGGCGAAGGAGACGTTCAGCGTCGCGTTGCTGAGCGCTCCGAGAGCAGGGCACGCCGCCGTACCGCCGTTGGCGAACGAGGCGGCCGTGATGTTGGGGGCGACGTTCGTGACCGCGATCGTCTTCGCGGCGGCGTCGCCGTGGTCGCCGTCGTCGTCGGTCACGCGCAGGGAGACGACGTAGCTGCCGTTGTCGTTCGGGGTGAAGCTGAAGCCGGCGGCCG
>JALZEM010000021.1 GCA_030862005.1 Actinomycetota bacterium
CGCGGGCGAGTCGAGGGACTCGAGCCCCGCGGCAACGCGCAGGCGATCCGCGCCCGGGTTCCCCTTGCGACGATGTTCGGCTACGCGACCGATCTGCGCTCCACGACGCAGGGTCGCGCCACGTTCACCATGCAATTCGACCGCTACGAAGAGGCGCCGCAGTCGATCGCGGGCGAGGTCGTCGCCGCGGCGCAAGGCTCGTAAAGGCGAAACCCGGAGGAGACATGGCAAAGCAGAAGTTCGAGCGCACGAAGCCGCACCTCAACGTCGACACGATCGGTCACATCGACCACGGCAAGACGACGCTGACCGCGGCGATCACGAAGGTGCTGGCCGAGCAGGGCACGAACACAGCCGTGCGCGATTTCGCGTCGATCGACAACGCGCCGGAGGAAAAGGCGCGCGGCATCACGATCAACACGTCGCACGTCGAGTACGAAACGGCCAACCGTCATTACGCGCACGTCGACTGTCCCGGCCACGCCGACTACATCAAGAACATGATCACGGGCGCCGCCCAGATGGACGGGGCGATCCTCGTGGTCTCGGCCGCCGATGGCCCGATGCCCCAGACACGCGAGCATATCCTGCTCGCGCGCCAGGTCGAGGTCCCCTCGATCGTCGTCGCGCTCAACAAGGCCGACATGGTGGACGACCCCGAGCTCCTCGAGCTCGTCGAGATGGAGGTCCGCGAGTTGCTTTCGAAGTACGAGTTCCCGGGCGACGACATTCCCGTCGTCCAGGTCTCGGCGCTGAAGGCGCTCGAGGGCGATGCCGAGTGGATCGGGAAGATCCTCGAGCTCATGGAGGCCGTGGACTCGTACATCCCCGAGCCCGAGCGCGACGTCGACAAGCCGTTCCTGATGCCGATCGAGGACGTCTTCACGATCACGGGACGCGGCACGGTCGTTACCGGCCGCGTCGAGCAGGGCATCGTCAAGGTCGGCGAGGAGGTCGAGATCGTCGGGATCCAGACCGAGACGCAGAAGACCGTGGTCACGGGCGTCGAGATGTTCCAGAAGCTCCTCGACCAGGGCCAAGCGGGCGACAACATCGGCGCGCTTCTGCGTGGGATCAAGCGCGAGGACGTCGAGCGCGGGCAGGTGCTGGCGAAGCCCACCTCGATCACGCCGCACACGCAGTTCAAGGCGGAGGTCTACGTCCTCTCGAAGGAGGAGGGCGGCCGCCACACGCCGTTCTTCAACGGGTATCGCCCGCAGTTCTACTTCCGCACGACGGACGTCACCGGGAACATCAAGCTCCCCGAGGGCCAGGAGATGGTCATGCCCGGCGACAACACGAACATGGAGATCGAGCTGATCCAGCCGGTCGCGATGGATCCCGGCCTACGCTTCGCGGTGCGCGAGGGCGGCCGGACGGTCGGCGCGGGCGTCGTCACGGAGGTCATCAAGTAACGACTCGAATGTAGGCGCGCCGGGCATGCCCGGTCGTTCGCATCTCGAACACGCAAACCATGGCCCAGCAGAAGATCCGAATCCGACTCAAGGCGTACGACCACCAGCAGCTCGACCGCTCGGCGGTGCAGATCGTCGACACCGCGCAACGAAGCGGCGCGACCGTTACCGGACCCGTGCCGCTGCCCACGGAGAAGAACGTCTACACGGTGATTCGAAGCCCGTTCAAGGACAAGGACTCCCGTGAGCACTTCGAGGTGCGTACGCACAAGCGCCTGATCGACATCCACTCGCCGACCCCGAAGACGGTGGATTCGCTCATGCGGCTCGATCTTCCGGCCGGCGTCGACATCGAGATCAAGCTATGAGGTTGCTGCGCACCCTCATCGCCGCACATCCAGTGGCCGAGGGCCGGCCGACGTGGGGTCGGGCGCTATGAAGGGGATCATCGGCAGGAAGATCGGCATGACCCAGGTCTTCGACGAGGAGACCGGGTCGCTCACGCCGGTGACCGTGATCGCGGCCGGGCCATGTCCGGTCGTGTCCGTCCGGACGCGGGCGACGGACGGCTATGACGCCGTCCAGCTCGCGTACGACGAAGTTCCCGAGCGGAAGCTTACGAAGCCCGAGCTCGGCCATCTGAGGAAGAACGGCGTCGGCCCGCACCGCAAGCTCGTCGAGATCCGAGGCGCTCACGAGCTGACGCCCGGCGAGACGGTGACGGTGGAGGCGTTCGAGGCCGGCGAGAAGGTCAAGGTCTCCGGAGTATCGATCGGGAAGGGCTTCCAGGGAACGGTCAAGCGACACAACTTCTCACGCGGCCCCGTCACGCACGGCTCGCACAACATCCGCAAACCGGGATCGATCGGCGCGTCTGCGACGCCTTCCCGCGTCTTCAAGGGGATCCGGATGGCGGGCCAGATGGGCGCGAAGCGCATAACGCAGGTTGGGCTCACGGTTGTCGATCGCGACGCCGAGCAGAATCTCCTCCTCGTCAGGGGAGCGGTGCCCGGCCACAAGAACGCGCTCGTCGTCGTTCGGGAGGACAGGCGCTAGTGGCGGCTCCCACCCGCTCACCTCGTCCTTTCGGTATCGCCGGCAAGCGGCGTCCGGCGGCGCCCGCGGTCGCGCCCCGATTCGCGCTTCGGCGGCCGGAGAGCACGATCTGCAC
>JALZEM010000022.1 GCA_030862005.1 Actinomycetota bacterium
CGGTTTCCGCGCGCGCAGGACCGCTTGGCCGTTCGCACCGGATCTTGCCCATATCTGGCGCGTTTGCTGATGTTTCCAGCCATATCCGCGTCTCGTTTGTCGAGTTTTTTCGCGGTATGAGGTCAACGGGGAGGGAAATCCTGACTGGACCGCGGGGTCAGGAAAGTCGTCTGTTCTCGAGGCTACCCGGGGCGTCTCCGGAACGAGCCGGGCGGCGGCGACGGGCGACGCCAGCGCGGCCGGAACGTTGATGAGGACGAGCGTCAGTGCGCCACCGCGATAAGGTCGCTGAAGACACCCTGCCCCGCGAGCTCGGGGCCAGCGCCCGGTCCCGTGACCATGACCTCCCCCACCGGCGCCGCGCGACAGACGATCGCGTTTACGACGCCCGAGATGCTCGCGAGCGGATCATCGCGCGGAAGCGCAGAGGGCTCGACGCGGGCGACGACGTCGTTCGCGGCGCCCGTCTCGCGGAGCTCGAGCGTCACGAGCTGCTTGACTTGAGCGCCGTCTGACTTCGCAGCGTCGATCTCCGCCCGGGTGATCCCGGTGATCCCGCGGCGCACGACCTTCTCGGCACGCAGTTGCCTGCCGAAGACGAGCCCCGCGAGGATCATCGCCTTCGCCATCGCGTCGTAGCCCTCGACGTCGGCCGTCGGATCGCGCTCGGCCAGCGCCAGCTCTTGTGCCTCGCCGAGGGCGCCCTCATAGGACGCGCCCTCCTCCATTCGCGTCAGTATGAAGTTGGAGGTCGCGTTGAGGATGCCGCGGAGGGCGGTCGGCGTCGCGCCCGCCAGTCCGGCGACGAGCGTGCTCAGGACCGGCGTGCCCGACATGACCGTCGACTCGGCCCGAAACGAGACGCCCCGCCCGCGCGCGAGCTCGACGAGCTCGACGCCGTGCAACGCCACCGGCCACTTGTTGGACGTAACCACGTGGATCCCGCGCCGGAGAGCCTCCCGCATGTGCGTGAACCCGGGCTCGCCGCCCTCGGCCCGACTCGCCGTCACCTCGACGAGCACGTCGGCCTCCGTTGCGCGAAGGCCCTCGACCACGTCATGCCAATGACGAACGCCCGCGAGCTCCTCGAGCCGCCGCCCGCTCGACACCTGCTCGAGCACGATCAGCGGGTCGAGGCCGTCCGCATCGTGGACGAAGCCGTGTCGTGCATTGGCGACGCCCACGATCCTCGGGACGAACCCGTAACGGCGTTCGAGGCTCGCGGCGTGCTCGTGAAGCGCACGGAGGAGCCACTGCCCGACGGTCCCGAGACCCACGATCCAGATGCGCACGTCCTTCAGCGCGTAGCCAGCCGTACGTTCGTAGTCGTCGCTCGAGTCCTGACCCTTGATCGCATCTGCGCGCGATCATCGTCGATCGAGCGCGCCGAGATTCGAGAGACGCCCGAACGCCGGCCCCCCTGCAGTAGGAGTCCATTCCGACGAGCACCTCCGGCCGCACATCGTGTCGACGGGCCTGACGCCGCCTCCCTCGTCGACCGCCGCAAAGGTGCTTGGTGCAAAGCGGCGCGCGCCGATCCGCCGCACGCAGTCGAGGTGTGTTTCGGAGAGCGCGAGGACGGATCCGGGCTCACCGCATTTTCCGGAGGGCACGGCCGAGCGCCTGCCCTCCGCGTAGCACCGGCTCGTAGATGTCACCGACGCGCTTCACCCGCACCAGCACCTCGCGCATCCCGAACTGCCGCGGGGTCACTTCCTCGGTTAGCTCGTCCCAACGCAGCGGAGTCGAAACGGGCGCGCCCGGACGCGGACGGACCGAGTAGACGGACGCGATTGTCTTTCCCCACCCGTTCTGGCGGTGGTCGACGAGGACGCCGCTGCGCTTCCGTTTCAACCATTCGGTCGTGACGAGGCCCGCGTATCGCTCTTCGAGCGATCGCGAGACGCGTTCTGCAAACTCATACGTCTCGTCGAACGTGGAGCGCCGCGTAATCGGGACGAGGACGTGGATGCCGTCGGCGCCGCTCGTCTTCGCGTATGACCGCAACCCGAGCTCCTCGAGGGCTTCGCGCACGAGGTGCGCGACGCGGACGGCG
>JALZEM010000058.1 GCA_030862005.1 Actinomycetota bacterium
GCGGCGTGGCGATCCGTGCGGGCCGCCGCGCGGGCGGCGAACGCGGTCGCGATGAAGCGCCGGGCGCCAACCGGGCCCGCCGCCGTTCCCGAGTTCGCTTCCTGCCGGCCCGGCGTACGCCTCGGGCGGATCCTTGACCGCCCACCAGATCACCCAGGCGAGGTACAGGATGGGGATCTTCAGGATCACCATGAACCAGAGGGTGAACCAGAGCATGGACCGGTGAGTGTAACGGAGCCGCCGCTACGTCGTTCCGCGGAGAAGGCTTTGTCTACTCGCGCGCTTGAGTTGGCCCCGGGGACCCCCCGTAGGTACCCCCTGCGGTCAGCATAGGTCGATCGACCGCGCGGGTGTGTGACGGGATGCCGCGAGACCAACGCGGGAGCGTGCCCTTCGCCGCTGCCTCGCGGACTAGCGAAGATGCCGCGGCGGGCGGAGGACCGCGAACTGATCCGTCACCTCGAGCTCGCGGCTTCGGAAGCGAAAGACGGCGGCGGGCCGCCCGCCGGAGCTTCCGGGCAGGCGTTGCTCACCCGTGGCCTCGAGAAGACCGCGACGGACGAGCACCCGCTGGAGATTCGTCGCCGAGACGTCATGACCGAGCGCCGCCCGATACAGCATCCGAAGCTCGGAGATCGTGAAAGCGGGAGGCGCGAGCGCGAACCCGATGTTCGTGTACGAGAGTTTCGCACGGAGCCGTTCACGCCCTGCTAGCGCGATCGCTCCGTGATCGAACGCCGGCTCCGGAAGCCGCCCGACCGGATGCCATTCGGTGTCCTCCGGCACCGTTGGATCGAGGTCGGCCGGAACGAGGCCGAGGTATGCCGTCGCCACGACCCAGTCCGCGGGGTGCCGCTGCGGATCGCTGCAGGTCTCGAGTTGCTCGAGGTGCGAAACCTCGCGAACGTCGACCTTGGCGGCGAGATGACGCCGGGTCGAGCGCTCGAGGGTCTCGTCGGGCTCGAGGAAGCCGCCCGGTAACGCCCATGCGCCGAGGAACGGCTCTCGCGCTCGTTGCCACAGGAGGACCTTGAGTTCGCCATCGCGCACCTGCAGTACGACGGCGAGCGCCTCGTGGAGCGGGGAGGGTGCTCTGGTAGACTTCGCCATCGAGTTATCGACTCATGGTCGTAAACTACCTGGAGGTTACCGAAATGAAGGCGCTCGTGATCGTGGACATGCTCAAGGACTTCGTCGACGGCGAGCTCGCGAACCCTCGGGCCCAGCAGATCGTCGAGCCGCTGAAGCGCCTTCTCGCCCACGCGCGCGACAACGGCTGGGTCGTCGTCTTCTCGAACGACGCGCACAAGCCCAACGATCCTGAGCTCAAGGTCTGGGGCGAACATGCGATGGAGGGGACGCCGGGCGCTCAAGTGATCGACGAGCTCGCGCCGCGTGACCGTGAGATCGTCTCGCCGAAGCGAACTTACGGCGCATTCGACGACACGGACCTCGCCGACCAGCTCCGCGACCGAGGCGTGGACGAGGTCGTGATCACGGGTCAGCACACGCACATCTGCGTCCGTCACTCGTCCTACGGAGCGCTTCGGAACGGGTTCGAGGTCACCGTTCCACGCGATGCCGTGTGCGCGTTCGAAGGCGTGGACGAGGCCGACGCGCTCGAGTACTTGAAGATGGCGTACGGCGCGAGCGTGACGACGGTGGACCAGCTGACGGAGACGCGCGTCCCTACGTCCGCGTAGAAGCCCGTGGCCGTCGTGGAAGCCGCTGCGGCGCCTCTGGACGTCGAGGATGTCCTGCGCGCGGGCGGCTTCACGCGTTTTCATCGCAAGGCCGTTGCGGTCACCGGCTTCGCGTGGACGTTCGTCGCGATGGAGATTCTCCTCGTCGGCTTCACGGTCCCGCTCTTCACCGCGCTCTGGGACCTCTCCGGCTCGTTCGCAGGCTGGATCGCCGCATCGGCGCTGGCGGGTTCGCTCGTCGGAAGCCTGACGCTCGGTCGTGTCGCCGACCGGATCGGGCGGCGCCGGATCTTCCTCGCCTCGATCCTCTGGTACGCGGTCTTCACGGCGCTGACGGCGCTCGCATGGGGCCCAGGTGCCGTGTCCGCGTTTCGTTTCCTCGCCGGCATCGGCCTCGGCGCGCTTCTCGTCGTCGACCCCTCGATGCTCGCGGAGTACCTGCCGCCGCAGCGGCGCGGACGGTTCCTCGTCTTCCTGGACTTCTTCTGGCCAGTCGGCCTCCTCCTCGCGACCGGGCTCTCGTGGCTCTTCCTCGAGCAGGTCGGCGGAGACTGGGGCTGGCGCTACCTCTTCCTCGTAGCGTCGTTCCCGGCCTTCCTCGCCTTTGTCGCACGCCTCTCGCTCCCCGAGAGCCCGTACTTCCTCGCGCGGCGCGGGCGGAAG
>JALZEM010000063.1 GCA_030862005.1 Actinomycetota bacterium
GCCTTGTCGATCATCGCGAGCGCGCGGTCGACGACGTCGGGCTCGAAGCCGTCGCACGTCAGCTCTTCGCGCGATTGATCGAGCTCGACGTAGGCCTCGAGCACGCGGTCGAGCTTCGGATACGGCGGGAGCGAGTCCTCGTCGAGTTGATTGTCGCGAAGCTCGGCGCTCGGCGCGCGGTCGATGATCGTGTGCGGGATGAGCTCGCGGCCTGCCCGCTCGTTCAGGTGGCGCGCGAGCCGGAAGACATCCGTCTTGAAGACGTCCTTAAGGAGCGCGAAGCCGCCCGCCATGTCGCCATAGAGCGTCGCGTAGCCGACCGAGAGCTCGCTCTTGTTGCCGGTAGCGACGACAAGCCACCCGAACTTGTTCGACAACGCCATCAGAAGAAGCCCCCGCGCCCGCGCTTGCACGTTCTCTTCGGCGAGGCCGGGTTCCGTTCCCGAGAACTGGGCCGCGAGCGCCTCGTCGAGCGACGCGACGACGTCGTGGATCGGGATCTCGAGGAAGCGCGCCTCGAGGGTCTCGGCGAGAAGCCGGGCGTCGCGCCGCGTTTCCTCTGAGCTGTAGCGCGAGGGCATCGACACGCAGACGACCCGGTCGGGCCCGATTGCCTCGACCGCGAGCGCGGCGGTCAGCGCGGAGTCGATCCCGCCGGACACTCCGAGGACGACCTCGCGGAACCCGTTCTTCTGGACGTAGTCGCGCAGGCCGAGCTCGAGCGCAAGGCGCATCTCCTCGAGCTCGTCGAGCGGCCGCGCGACAACCGGTGCGGGCGGCCTGCCGCGGTCTCGCGAAGGCTCGCCCAGGTCGACCACGAGAGGGTCCGGAAGCTCGGTCCGCTCGCGCGCAAGCGCACGCCGGCGCGCGTCGGACAGCCGTCGGGCAAGCGTGGTCGACGCATCGATCTCCGCGACGAGCAAGGTCTCCTCGAACGCGCGCCCGCGAACGACGACATCGCCGTCTTGGTCGACGACGAGGCTATGGCCGTCGAAGATGAGCTCGTCCTGGGCGCCGACGGCGTTGACAAACGCCACCCAGCAGACATTGTCCCGTGCGCGCTGGGCAAGCATCTCCTCGCGCTCGCGTCCCTTCCCCAGGTGGAACGGCGACGCCGAGAGATTCGCGACAACCTGCGCACCCGCGAGCGCGAGGTCGGTAGCGGGCGGTCCCGGCTGCCAGATGTCTTCGCAGATCGTCGGGCCGACAAGCGTCTCGCCGAACCGCAGGAGGACAAGCCCGCGGCCCGCCTGGAAATAGCGGTCTTCGTCGAAAACGCCGTAGTTCGGGAGGAAGCGCTTGTGGTAGATCGCCTTGACCTCTCCCGCGGCACAAACCGCGCAGGCGTTGAAGAGGTCGCGTTCGAGATGCGGAAAGCCGACGAGTGCGGTGATGTCTCGCGTCTCGCGAGCGATGTCGTCGAGGGTCGCCTGCGCAGCGCGGAGAAAGCCGGGGCGTAGAAGAAGGTCCTCCGGCGGGTAGCCCGTGACGGCGAGCTCGGGGAAGAGGACGAGGTCGGCGCCGGTATCGCGAGCCTCCCGTAGCCGGCCGAGGATCCGATCCCGGTTTCCGTCGAGATCCCCGACGACCGTGTTGATCTGCGCAAGCGCAATGCGCATGGCGTTCAACGCGAAGGATACAGGTTTACGACCGAGCGGCGAAAACCCTGTGGGAGATGGCCGGAGTGGCGTGTCCCCGTGCCAGGCACCGAGACACGGCCCTGCGGGACACGCGTCGAGAAGATGCCGCGCCCGAAGCCGGGCCGGAGGCTCGCGCCGCGGCGCGCGTGGTTTTCGCAGATCTCTCGGGCGATGTCCGGGTGCTACGCACACCCGGCGCCGGCCTACCGGCGCAGGCGGATCGCGTTCAGGTCGTCCCGCTCGATCTCGTCCGCGCGGCGAACCAGATCATCGACGTCGTCGTGCTCGGCGTGGATGTAACGCCCGGAAAGGGCGTCGGCTCGGCCGGACGCGAGAGCTCGCACGAGCCGTGGGGCGAGCTCGGGCGGCGTCCAGGGCGCATCGTCGTCCATGCTGCTCGTCGTCATCTCGGTACGGACGAGGCCGGGGCTGATGACGAAGACCGGTATTCCGTGTGCCTCGAGCTGCCCCGCGAGTGTCTCGCCGAACCTCCATACGGCGGCTTTGCTCGCGGCATATGCGGTCGAGCTCGACCCCGGGAGGTACGCCGCGCCGCTTCCGGTGATCACGATCCGTCCGCGGGCGCGCTCGAGCATGCCGGGGATGACGGCGCGGCAGCAGAGATACGCACCGAGGACGTTCACTTCGAGGACGTGCCACCACTCGTCGACGTCGGCCTCCCAAGCCGTCTCCTCCCAAAGCGCGATCCCGGCGTTCGCGACGAGCAGGTCGATCGGCCCGAGCTCGCGCTCGACGTCGCCGACCATCCGCTCGACGTCGTCGCGCTTGCTTACATCCGCCACGACGGCCAAGCCGTTGACGTCACGGGCCGTCTCCTCGACCTGCACGCGCGTCCGCGCGGAGACGGCGACGCGCATTCCCGCGTCGGCAAGCTCGAGCGCGATCCCGCGTCCGATGCCGCGCCCGCCGCCGGTTACGAGAGCCACGTGGCCTTCCATCCGCTCAGACGGCACCCGCAATTGCCTCCAGCGCCTCGGGGTTCTCGAGCGACGAGAGGTCGCCCGGGTCGTGTCCGAGCGCCTTCGCGCGCACCGCGCGGCGAACAATCTTCGCACTCCGCGTTTTCGGAAGCGCGGGGACGAACACGACGCGGTCCGGCCGGAACGCCTTTCCAAGCTCCGCCGACACGGCATCGCCGATCTCACCGGCGAGCGCGTGGGTCGGCTCGTTCCCCGGAGCGAGAACGCAGAAGATCCACGCGACCTCGCCCTTGACGTTGTGTGGGATCCCTACGGCGGCGGCTTCCGCTACGGCGGGGTGGGCGACGGCCCCGGATTCGAGCTCGGCTGGACCGATGCGCTTGCCGGCGATGTTGAGCGTGTCGTCGGAGCGCCCGTGCAGGAACCAGTACCCGTCCTCGTCGATCGAGGCCCAGTCACCGTGAACCCAGATCCCCGGGAGCCGTCGCCAGTAGGCGTCGAGAAAACGTTCGGGATCGTTCCAGATCCCACGCGTCATCCCGGGGAACGGCTTGCGGCACACGAGCTCGCCGACCTCGCCTCGGATGGGCCGACCCTCCGCGTCGACCACGTCCATCGCCATCCCGAGCGCCGGGCCGCCGAGCGAGCACGGCTTGATCGGAATTGCCGGCGTCGGCGAGAGGAAGCACGCGCCGACCTCGGTGCCGCCGGAGCAGTTGATGATCGGACAGCGGCCGCCGCCGACCCGCTCGAAGAGCCAGCGGTAGGGCTCCGGATTCCACGGCTCCCCTGTCGTCACGATCGTGCGGAGCGATCCCAGGTCGGCACTCGGGTCGCCGTGCGGAATGAGCGCGCGGACGAGGGTGGGTGAGGTGCCGAGGATCGAGACGCGCTCGCGCTCGATCAGCGACCAGAGCCGGTCGGGCGGCCAGTCGGGCGCTCCCTCGGTGAAGACGAGGGTACAGCCGAGCGCGCCGCCGCCGACGACCATCCATGGGCCCATGATCCAGCCCATGTCCGTGGTGAAATGGATGACGTCATCGGGGTGCGCATCGGCCTGATACGCGACTTCGCGCGTGATCGATACGAGGAAGCCGCCCTGGACGTGGAGGATCCCCTTCGGTTTACCGGTTGTTCCGGACGTGTAGGCCAGCAGGTACGGCGTCTCCGCGTCGACGTCGAGGGGCGGTCGGTCGCCAGGGCTACTCGCTACGAGCTCGTCCCAGAAGACGTCACGCGCCGGCTTCATCGGCACGCGGTCACTTCCGAGGCGGCGCCAGACGACGACGTGCGCGACAGACGGCGCTGCGCGTACCGCCTCGTCGACGATCTCCTTCATCGGGACCTCGCGACCGCGGCGGAGGGAGCCGTCGGCCGTGACGATCACTTTCGCGCCTGCGTCTTGAAGACGCGCGGCGACGGCGGGAGCCGCGAAACCGGAAAAGATCGGAACCTGAACGGCTCCCAGATGCGCGCACGCATGCGAGGCGATCGCGACCTCGGGCGACATCGGAAGGAAGATCGCGACGGCGTCGCCCTTCGTGACGCCGAGCGAGGCGAGTCCCTCGGCGAGCCGCGTCACGTCGCGCGACATCTCCGCGAACGTGCATTCCTGCCGGATCCCGTCCTCCCCGGCGAAGATCGCGGCCACGCCCTCCGGGCGCCGCTCGCCCCACCGATGCACGCAGTTCCACGCGAGATTGAGCGTGCTGCCGACGAACCAGGTCGCCCATTCAGGACCGCGCGACACGTCGACCACGCGCTCCCACGGCCGCGAAAAGTCGAGATCCATGTCCTCGATCGCGGCCGGCCAGAACCACTCGGGATCCTCGTGCGAACGGCGGACGAGCTCCCAATAGTCGTCGATGCCGTGACGCCGCATCAAGCGGACGACGTTCGCGTGCTCGAGCACGTCTCGGGACGGACTCCAGACGAACTCGCTCACGTTGCGATTGTAGGGACGGGCAGCGGGCGGGACATCCCGCCGTACGGCTCCTTCTTGGTCCTCGCGCTTTACGACGCGCGCCGCCAGCGCCGGAAGAACGTGCGCGTCGCCGGATCCGTCTCCGGATCCTCGCCGAGCGCTCGAGCCGCGGCGCGGATGTCGTCGGCCGTCAGCGTCTTCAGCTCGTCGAGCGACGGCTCCCCCAGCCCCTCGCGCGCGAGGCGGAGCGCGTGCATGTTGAGCGCCTGCTCGAAGATGGTTCGTGCGAAGCGTGCGTTCCCGAAGCCCTCTCCGCGCGGGACGGAATCGAAGATCGCGCGGACCGTCGCTTCGGCGCCGTCTGCCAAGCGGTACTCGTGGCCGGCCACGAACTTGTCCATGATCGCGAGGAGCTCGTCGGTCGCGTAGTCCGGAAAGGTGATCTCGCGCGCGAAACGCGAACGGAGACCCGGGTTCGAGTCGAGGAAGCGGTACATGAGTCGTGGGTATCCGGCGACGATCACGATCAGACGCTCACGGAAGTCCTCCATCCGTTTGAGCAGCGTCTCGACCGCCTCCGGACCGAAATCGAGCCGCTCCTGCTCGGGCGCGAGCGCGTACGCCTCATCGATGAAGAGGACGCCGTCGAGCGCGCTCCGGATCACGCGGTCGGTCTTGATCGCCGTCGAGCCGACCCATTGCCCCACGAGCCCTGCGCGGTCGACCTCGACGAGGTGGCCGCGCTTGAG
>JALZEM010000085.1 GCA_030862005.1 Actinomycetota bacterium
ATCCAGGGCGGAAAGCGGCAGACCCGGGACCGGAGGCGGAGCCGGATCGCGGGGACGTTTCCCTCGACGGATCCCCCGGCCGCGTAGCCAGAGCGGATACCGAAGACGTTCGTTTCCCGCTGCTCGAACCCGAGCCTTCGATAGAGGCGGTTGCCCGGTTCGCGCTGCGGATGCGACGTGAGGTCGACGGATCCCACACCCGCCCGTCGGGCAAGGCGGATGGCCTCCCGTGTCAGCGCCTCATTCCTGCCCCGGCCACGAACGGACTCATCGACGACGACATCCTCGGTCCACGCGCGTATGCCGGTCGGGATCCGGACACACACGAGCGTGAGCGAGCCGAGGATCACGCCGCCTCGTCCTCCGCTCTCCACGAGAAGCGTCGCGTCTGGCGAGGACGCGATCGAGCCGAGCCCGTCTGCGCTCGGCGGCGTGGCCGCTGATCGCGAGAGTTGCGGGATCAGCCGGCGGAACGCCTCGACGACCTCATCGGAGACGTCGTCGACTTGCTCAATCGTCCCCGCGCTTCGACCCCACAACGCTGCGTAGAATCGCCGCCGACGTCGGACAAGGGGACGTGATGGCACTCGCGGGAGCGAAGACGTACCGAAATTACATCGGCGGCGACTGGGTGGACGCGGCGAGCGGCGAGACGTTCGAGACGAAGAACCCGGCGACGGGTGACGTTCTCGGCGTCTTCCCGCTCTCGACGAGCGAGGAAATGGACCGCGCCGTTGAGGCCGCGAGCGACGCCTATGAGCGCTGGCGACTCGTTCCCGCTCCCAAGCGTGCCGACCTGCTCTTCCGCGTCGGGCAGATGTTCATTGACCGCAAGGACGAGCTGACCGAGGAGATGGTCAAGGAAATGGGGAAGGTCCGCGCGGAGGCCGCGGGCGACGTGCAGGAAGCGATTGACATGACCTATTACATGGCGGGCGAGGGCCGCCGCATGTTCGGCCACACCACGCCGTCAGAGCTTCCGGACAAGTTCATGATGTCGATCCGCCAGCCCGTCGGTGTGGTCGGTGCGATCACGCCGTGGAACTTCCCGATCGCGATCCCGAGCTGGAAGGTCGCGCCCGCGCTCGTCTGCGGGGACACCGTGGTCTTCAAACCGGCCGAGGACACGCCGCTCCTCGCCGAGCGTTTCGTCGAGATCTTCGAGGAGGCGGGGCTCCCGCCCGGCGTGCTCAACATCGTGCACGGGGCCGGGGAGACGGTCGGCGAGCACCTCGTGAAGCATCCAGACGTCCCACTGATCTCGTTCACGGGCTCTCGCGAGGTGGGCGCCCAGGTGCAGACGAATGCGGGGCCGTACCTCAAAAACGTCCATCTCGAGCTCGGCGGGAAGAACGCGATCATCGTCATGGACGACGCCGACGTCGATCTCACCGTTGACGGAATCGTGTGGTCGGCGTTCGGGACATCCGGCCAGCGCTGCACGGCCGCCAGTCGCGTCATCGCGACCTCCCGTGTCTACGACGACCTCTGCTCTCGCCTCACCGACGCGGCGGAGCGATTGAAGCTCGGCGACGGCCTCGACGAGGAGACGGACGTCGGCCCCGTCATCAACCAGGCGGCACTCGACAAGATCCACGCGTATACCGAGGTGGGGAAGGACGAGGGCGCGACGCTCTTGACGGGGGGCGAGACGGCGAGAGACAACGGCCTCGACCGCGGATTCTTCTACCGGCCGACGGTGTTCGCGGACGTCGAGCCCGGGATGCGTATCGCCCAGGAGGAGATTTTCGGTCCCACGACGGCGTTGATCCGCGCGAGCGACGTTGACGACGCGATCCGAATCGCGAACGGCGTCAAGTTCGGCCTGTCGTCGTCCATCTTCACACGCGACGTGAACAAGGCGTTCAAGGCGATCCGCGACCTGAAGACCGGGATCACGTACATCAACGCGGGCACGACAGGTGCGGAGGTCCACCTCCCGTTCGGCGGGACGAAGGACACGGGCAACGGCCATCGTGAAGCCGGACAGGCCGCGCTCGACTTCTACACGGAGTGGAAGTCCGTGTACGTCGACTACTCCGGAAAGCTTCAGCGGGCCCAGATCGACGCGATCGAGAATCCGGCGCCCTAGCGTTCCGCCGAGGCGCTCGTCTGCGGACAGTCGCGCGCGTGCGTAGCGCGATGGAGAGCTTCGTCCCGGGCTGCTACTTCGCGCGCGGGTAGCTTGCCCCCGGGGCCTTCGGCCCCCTCGCCCCCGGCTAGGACGGTAGCGCGAAAGTCGTGGCGTGTGGCTCGCGGATCGTGCGGAGACAGGCTCGGAGCTGTGCCGAATCCGCGCGCTACGTGTACGTGAGGATGTGAAAGAGCTCGACGTCGAGGCCGGTTGCGCTCAGGCGCGCAAGCCTCGCGATTCCGTCCTCCTCCTCGAAGCGCAGGACAAGCTCGTCGCCGGTGTCCGTTGCTTCGTCGAGCTGATCGAGTCGAAAGAGGAGCGACGACGTCTGCTCGCCTGCGACGAAGAGCAGGCGGCACTCGACGTTGTTCGTCCGGCCGAAGTCGTGCCCCTCGCGGAGCGTGACCTCCCACCCTTGCCGCGGCGCGACCCACTCCTCGATCGTGGCAGCAGCGACGGTGATGTCTTCGTCGACCTCCACCTCGACGAGTGTGTCCGCTCGCTCCTCCGGCGTTTCGCGTGGATAGACCTCGATCGTCGCCACGACCGCCGGGTTCCCGACTACCTTAGGGCGCAAACGTGAACCGAAAGCTCGTCGTTTTCGTTCCGCCCGAGGCGCTCGACGTCGTCCGCGACGCGCTCTTCGCGGCGGGCGCCGGGCGGATCGGCGCCTATGAGCGCTGCTCGTGGTACGTCGAAGGCACGGGGACGTACTACGGCGGCGAAGGGACGTCGCCGGCGCGCGGCGAAGCCGGTCGCGAGGAACGTGTCCCCGAGCTCCGGCTCGAGACGGTGTATCCGGCGGAGCGCGAAGCGGACGTCGTCCGGGCGCTCCGCGCGACGCATCCGTACGAGGAGCCGGCGTTCGACCTGTACCCGCTTGCGCAGGCGCCCGCGTGAAAGCTCGTCTCTTCACGGACGGGGGGGCGCGCGGGAACCCGGGTCCCGCCGCGGCCGCCTACGTCCTCGAGGCCGACGACGGAACCGTGCTCGACGCACGTGGTGAGGCGATCGGCGCGGCGACGAACAACGTGGCGGAGTACCGCGCACTTGTCGCAGGTCTCGCAAAGGCGGCCGAGCTCGGCGTCCCCGAGGTCGAGGTCGTCTCCGACTCCGAGCTCCTCGTCAAGCAGATGAACGGCGAATACCGTGTGAAGAACCCGGCGCTGATCGAGCTCTCGGTGGAGGCGGCGAGGCTGGCGCGCCGGATCGGCAGCGTGCGCTACACCGCCGTCAGGCGCGCGCACAACGAGCTTGCCGATCGTCTCGTCAACGAGGCGTTGGATGCGGCAGCCGCGGCGGCTGACGACGGCCAGTCGGACCGCCCGTAGCGCTCGCGGATCGCCGCTATCATTTCGGCCACGCGGATGTAGCTCAGTTGGCTAGAGCGTCTGCTTGCCATGCAGAAGGTCGAGGGTTCGAGTCCCTTCATCCGCTCCTCGCGAAAGCCCCGCTCCAGCGGGGTTTTTGTTTGCTTTTGTCAACGATGATCTACGCACTGTGCGGCATCGTGGCTAACGAATGGGGTAACCAGCGGGCCGCACAGCGTGTCTCATGTGATGAGGTTGGAGCATGGCTCGAAGATGCGCGTTTTGCGGAGGCACGCCGCTAACGAACGAACACGCAATACCGCAGTGGACACGCGCACACCTCCCCGGCGAGGGGAGGCTGCGTCACGAGCGGCGAGCAGGCGGACTGTGGGAGTCGGAGACGTCGACGATCAAGGTCAGAAAGGTCTGCAAGCCTTGCAATGAGGGATGGATGAGCCGCTTAGAGCGACGAGCGAACCTCAGTTGAGGCGCGATCCCCAAGCCGACGTACTACACAGGCGCCCGCGTCCCAACGATCCGCGTTATCCGGGATTCCGTGACGGAGGTCTCCAGAGCCTCTCTCGAGGAATTCCGAGGCCGGTCGAGCGCGGGCGATCGCTTTGGACGACGCGGCTGGCTAGCCGCGGCTGAGCTCGTTACGCAACTCGGCGAGGAGCTCCGCGTCGAGATCCCGAGCGAATTGGGCCACCTCATGCGGCAAGTAGCCGGCCGAGATCGGGGTCGCTATCACGCGCAGGATCGCCTCCCCCCGTTCCGTCAAAGCGTTCCAGTTCGGGCTCGAGCGGGACGAAATCCGGGCGAGAGCGGACGTGGACGTAGTCCTTGAAGCGCCAGACCGTTCGATGCTCAGCGCGCTCGGCGTCGACCAATCGCTGGCAGAGCCGGATGAAGAGCCAGGCTGCCATGTTGGGTCGGACCCTGTCCCGAAGCGCGGTCGTACTTTCCGACGAGGATCCAGCACTCGGAGATTGCGAAGGCGAGTCTGTCGTCGTAGTTGGAGTGACCGAGCTTGATTCCTCGGCGCTCGACGACGGCGCCGCAGAAGCTCTCGACGTCCCGGACGCATCCCTTCCCGCACCTTCCTGGCAGGAGGGGTCATGCAGGGTGAGGACGCCGGCGAGGCGAAGCCTCGAACGCGCTTATTCGGCGCGGGCTGACGCCGGTGAGGAAACAGCGGCTCCCATCCTTCGCGCTGTCCGGGAGATGATCGCTAGCGGGAGCCGCGAGCGTGCGGACGCACACGGTCACATTCACGGAGGTGGCCATCGCTATCGCGCTCATTGCGGTCGTGGCGCTTTTCGTCGTGTCGATGATCAGCCTCTACGGGTAGCCACGCGGCTCAAGGTGGGGCCGCTCGTTTCGTCAAACCCCCCTAGCGAAACGCCTCGGACACGTTGCGTTTACACGGTTTTCCGCACGGCCGCCGGCGGCTACATGACGCCTACGCCCGACCCTGGTACGTGTTTTCCACGGGGCCCACGGATTTCGGGCGTCGTGGAAACAGCGGCTATCGGTCCACGATCTCGGCGTTCACGCCCGGATGCTGGAGAAATAGAAGCCCGTTTCGGCATCCGCCTGGTCTTTCCACCGACTGACCCGCTATTTGCGGGAACTGCCTGTGGAGCCAGACGTTGTCAGTCAAGACAACTATCTTCTACCGTCTTTAGGCGTCACGCAACTCGGCAGGAGCTTCGATGCCGGAGTCGTGACGCGGCCGGCTAGCGAGACCGCCGCGAGCGGAACTTTTCGGCGGGAGATGTCCTGAAGTGACTGCGTGGCACGAACACGCGCCGCGCCGGGAAGGATTTGGATTCTGGAATGGCAATCTTTTCCGCCCGTTCGGGGTCGTTGCTCTTCGCGCGCGCGTCTTAGGGAGTCGTTTTAAATCTTTGCTTGAACGCAGCGCGGCTACGCTTTTTTGGCAAGTGGTCGAGAACGGTCGAAATTTGTCGCGTTGCGGTCGAAAAGCGTCAAGAAACGTAGAAAAAACGGGAACCCGTGGCACTACGGTTCGCGTGGCTCACAATCCCCGCGTTTTCAGAGTCGTCGACGGCGGCGCGTTTGTAATACGTCAGCCACAGGGCGGGG
>JALZEM010000129.1 GCA_030862005.1 Actinomycetota bacterium
GAGTTCCACGAGGGCGAAGCGGAGAACCTCCCGTTCCCGGACGAGAACTTCGACGTCGTGATCTCGAACGGCGTCATCGACCTCATCCCCGACAAGGACGCCGTCTTCTCCGAGATCTACCGGGTCCTCAAGCCGGGAGGCCGTGTCCAGATCGCCGACGTCACGATTCAGAATCCCGTGAGCGAGGAAGGCCGTCGCAAGATCGACCTCTGGACCGGCTGAATTGCGGGAGCTCTGCTGGAAGCAGAGTACGGCAAGCTCCTGAATCGGATCGGATTCGAACGGATCGAGACCGGCGACCTCGTCGACACGTACGCGGGCTCCGCGTTCGAGGACACACGCCGCAAGGCGGAGAAGTACGGCGCCCGCGGTACGACCGTGAAGGCATTCAAGCCCGGGAGGTAACGATGGCCGACGACAGCAAGGTCGTGATCAACCTGGCGACGGGTCTCGAGGACGCGGAACGCGTGACCGTCGCGTTTCTCGTCGGCGGCGCGGCGGCGGAGCAGGGGAAGCAGGTGGCGATGTTCCTGACCAAGGAGGCGGTCCGCCTCGCCTTGCCCGGCTTCCCGGAAGCGGTGGCCTGCGAGGGCTGCCCGCCCCTCGCACGGCTCTTCCAGCAATACGCGGAAAACGGCGGCGAGCTCCTCGTCTGCCCGATCTGCTTCAACTCCCGCAAGCTCGACGAGGACCAGCTCGTCGGGAACGCGAAGCTCGGGGGCGCGACTCCGCTGTGGGATTGGATCGGCGAGGGCGCCACCGTCTTTAGCTACTGAGCGATGGCCGGCTTCGGCGAACCGTGCCTCCTGGTGATGACGGCGATGATGCTTCCGTACGCACGCCGGTACGCAGCGGTCGCGCCGTTCGACTCCAGCGGCCGGTAGCTCCACCCGTTCCACGGCGGTGCTTGACAAGCGGCGGGGGATTTAGTCTATTGACTAAGTCATTTGTCTAAGGAGCCCCGCGTGATCCAGAACTCAGCTCTACCCCCCTCTGCGCTCCTGGCTCCTGCGCGTGAATCGCGGCCCTGGAATGAGATCGGCCCGGACTTCTCGTCGACGTCGGCGCCCGACCCGGCGGGCGCCCGCGCATGCACACGAGGTCCGGGCTGGCAGGGCGGCGAACGCATGACGGAGATCTTCCCGTGATCGTCGCGCGCGGCCACGACGAGGAGCTCGTCCCCTCCGCGCTGCCCGGCGGCGGAATCGGTTCGGCGCTCGTTGTCGTCTGCCGCCGTTGCCTCTCCCGAGCGAGTCCGTGGCTGCGCCGTCGGTAGCGCGCTCGGCCGCGGAGGGAGCGCTCCTCGACGCCGCCGAGCGGCTTCTCGTCGACATCGGGCACGCCGGCGTCACGACGCGGCGGGTCGCAGAGGAAGCCGGCGTCAACCACGGACTCGTTCACTACTACTTCGGCTCGATCGAGAACCTGATGGTGCGGGTGCTCGAGCGGTTCACGGAGCGCCTCACTGCGCGGCAGCGCGCGTTGTACGCAGCCGACATCCCGTTCATCGAGAAGTGGAGAGCGGCCATGGGCTACCTCCTCGGCGCGGACGTCGAGTACGAGAAGATCTGGCTCGAGCTGCAGGCGCTCGCCTGGAACCGACCCGATCTTCAGGAGCGCGTCGCGCGCGTGAACGACGAATGGCGCGCGGTGCTCACGGAGGCATTCGACGAGTCGCGGCGTCGATACGGGATCGAGATGCCGCTCGACGCGCTCGTGTCGTTGGTCATGACGTTCAACGAGGGCATCATCCTCGAGCGCGCGCAGGGGATCACGACGGGCCATGGCGAGCTCCTCACCTGGATCGACGGCTGGCTCGAAGGAAAGGAGGAGCGACGGCGACCGCGGAAGCGATAAGAGCGGCGCCGCGCGAGCAGACGCGAGCCCGCTATCCCGACCACGAGGGGCACGTCCAGCGGAACGGCGTGCGCGTCTTCTACGAGGTCTACGGCGAGGGCGAACCGACCGTCCTTCTCCTCCCGACTTGGTCGATCGTGCACTCGCGCGTATGGAAGATGCAAATCCCTTACCTCGCGCGGCACTGCCGCGTCGTCACGTTCGACGGCCGCGGAAACGGCAGGTCGGACCGCCCGTCCGAGTCCGATGCGTACGCCGAGCACGAGTTCGCCGGCGACGCGCTGGCCGTACTGGACGCAGTGCAGGTCGAACGCGCCGTCATCGTGTCTCTGTCGCTCGGCTCGCAGCGGGCGCTCATCCTCGCCGCCGAGCACCCGGAGCGAGTCGAGGCTGCTCTCTTCATCGCCCCGTCGCTTCCGATCGCACCGGGGCATCCCGAACGAACTCTCCATCCGTTCGACGAGCCTCTCGAGGCCCACGAGGGTTGGGCGAAGTTCAACGAGCACTACTGGCGACGCGACTACGAAGGGTTTCTTGCGTTCTTCTTCTCGCAGTGCTTCACCGAGCCGCACTCGACGAAGCAGATCGAAGATTGCGTCGGCTGGGGCCTCGAGACGAACGCGGAAACGCTTGTCACCCTCTCGACGGGTCGCTGGCTGGACGAGGACGCCATCCACGATCTGTGTGCACGGGTGCGCTGCCCGGTTCTGGTCATCCACGGTGATCAGGACGCTGTCAGTCCCCATGCCCGCGGCGCGGCGCTGGCGCGAGCCACCGCGGGGCGGCTCGTCACGCTGGAGGGCGCGGGCCACCTGCCGCTGGCGCGAGATCCAGTTCGGGTCAACCTTCTCCTTCGCGACGTCGCAGTGCCGCCGGTGCCGAAGGCCTGGCGCCGTGCGAAGACGCGCCGGAAGCGGGCGCTCTACATCTCGTCGCCGATCGGGCTCGGCCACGCGCGCCGCGACGTCGCGATCGCGCGGGAGCTGCGCAAGCTCGTCCCCGACCTCGAGATCGACTGGCTCGCCCAGGACCCGGTCACTCGGGTCCTACAGGCCGAAGGCGAGCGAATCCACCCGGCGAGCGTTCACCTGGCGAACGAGTCGCACCACATCCGGAGCGAGTCGTGCGAGCACGACCTCCACGTCTTCCAGGCGTGGCGGCGGATGGACGAGATCCTGCTCGCGAACTTCATGGTCTTCCACGACCTCGTCCGCGACGAGTCCTACGACGTCTGGATCGGCGACGAGGCGTGGGAGCTCGACTACTACCTGCACGAGAATCCCGAGGAGAAGCGGGCGGCGTACGTCTGGCTGACCGACTTCGTCGGCTGGCTGCCGATGCCGGACGGCGGCGAGCGCGAAGCGTTCCTCACGTCCGACTACAACGCCGAGATGATCGAACACATCGCCCGCTTCCCCCGCGTCCGCGACCAGGCGATCTTCGTGGGCAATCCCGACGACATCGTCCCCGAGCGCTTCGGCGAGTGCCTCCCGCCCATCCGCGACTGGACGGAAGAGCACTACGACTTTTCGGGCTACGTGACGGGGTTCGACCCGGCCGAGTTCGCCGACCGCGAGGCCCTCCGCGCGAGCCTCGGCTACGGCGCCGACGAGAAGGTCTGCATTGCGACGGTCGGAGGGTCGGGCGTGGGAGAGGACCTCTTGCGGCGCGTGATCGCGGCGTTCCCGGCGGCGAAGGAGCGCGTGCCGGAGCTGCGGATGGTCGTCGTCGCGGGCCCGCGAATCGATCCTTCGACCCTCCCCCGGGCGGACGGCCTCGAGGTGCGCGCCTACGTGCACGAGCTCTACCGCCACCTTGCCGCCTGCGACCTCGCCCTCGTCCAGGGAGGCCTGACGACGTCGATGGAGCTGACGGCGAATCGGCGGCCGTTCCTCTACTTCCCGCTCCGCCACCACTTCGAGCAGAACTACCACGTCCGCCACCGGCTCGACCGCTACGGCGCGGGATGGTGCATGGACTTCGAGACGTCGACACCCGACGTGATCGCCACCGCGATCGCAGCGGAGATCGGGCGCGCGATCGACTATCAGCCCGTCGAGACGGATGGTGCCGCCCGCGCGGCGGCGCATATCGCCGAGGTGCTCTAGAAGCCGTATTCCTGGCGTAAGGGCCGGATATATCCGGCCCTTACAGGATCAGAGGGC
>JALZEM010000090.1 GCA_030862005.1 Actinomycetota bacterium
TCCGAGTGAACGAGCTCGCGCATCGCCGACACGCCCTGCACGTACGTCCCCGGCTCGAGCGCGCTCGCGCGGCGGCCCACGTGGGAGGCCTGGGAGACGATCAGGCAGTCGTGCTCGTGCACGCGCCGGGCGAAATCGCGCAGCGGCTCCTCGTTCGCGGCGTCCCATAGGTTGATCGCGATCGAAAGCCGCGCCGCGGCCGGGTGGACGTTCGCGGAGCCGAACGCCATGACGATCCCGACTCCGCCTTCCGCCTTGCGGACGTGGTAGCGGATGTGCCGCTCGCTGAGGCGGCCGCGCTCGTCGAGCCGCGGCACGTGCGGCGCCGAGACGATCCGGTTCTTGACGGTCTTGGCGCGAATCTGAAGCGGTGAGAACAGGTGCTCGAAGCCGGCCATCGGATAGTCCCTTCCCGTCGCTTTGCAGGCACAGATGATGGTTCAGACCACGGCCCTGGTCGTGGCGGCCGCGCCCCGCAGCCCCATACTCGAGTGTACGACGAAAGCATCCCTGTTTCGTGCTCGATATCCACCTCCTGCTGACGTTCGCTGATCCTGGCGTCTACTGGTACCGCATCGCCGCAAAACAGCGGTCAGCGCGCGTCCTTATCTCATGGAGGTGGGGCGAGGGCTCGTCCCGCCGCGGGACACACCGCGGCGTCGATCACCGGCTGCCGCCGACGCGCTCGTGGAGCATGATCCAGTTCGGGACGAATGTCTTGCCGCGATCGAAGGAGAACGACTGTTCCCAGTGAGCCGACGTCTCGGTGATCTCTGTCCAGAGAAAACGGACGCGGATCTCGCGCCCGTTGAGCACGTCCCTGCCGTCGAACTGCCCGATCCCGTCGCGAAAACCGCCGAGGACGGGGGCGTCGAGCCGACCGCGCCCGGCGGTCGACGCCCACCAGATACGCCAGACCTCTTCCTCGGGGTCGAGCAGCCGAAGGGCATACCCCTGGAAGCCGGGGCGGCCCGGGAACTCCGGCGCGTCGAAATGCTGGACGTTGCCGAGCCTGCTGAGGATCGGATACGCCTCAGACTGCGCCTCGAACTCCGACCAGGATTCCGAGTCGCCGAACGGGTCGTCGAGACGACGGTTGTGGATGCGCCAGCTTCCGAAGAGGAAGTCGAAGTCGTGAAGGGTCGCGGCTAGCGACTTCTCGCTTTGGGTCGAGCTTTGACTCATCGAGCCTCCGTTCTCTCGGCCTGAGCATGACCCCGGCTCGTCGTTTCCAGGCCGTCGATCCACAACGACGAACGGGGAAGCTGCGCGTCCGCACCAGCGGTTGCACGCCTCAATCGTGCCACGCTGTGGCCTTCCGCCAAGATCCACCGCAATGGATTTCCATGAGTCCAGTTGGCTAACCCTCGCTCGCCGGCCTGGCGAGACCTTGCGCCGCGCTCTCGAGCGGACGCTCCGCGAGGCGATCACCGTCGGCTTGCTTCGCGACGGGACGAGACTGCCGTCGTCGCGCGCCATGGGCCGTGAGCTTGGAGTTTCGCGCGGCGTCGTCACCGACGCCTACGCGCAGCTCGAGGCTCAGGGGTTCTTGACGATCGCCCCTCGCTCGGCTCCGGTCGTCGCCGCCGCCCTGGTCGCCCCCGCCCGAGCACCGCGCGCGCAGCCCGCGACCGTGCCGAAGCCGCGCTATGACCTGACGCCGACGACACCCGACGTGACCCTCTTCCCTCTGCGGGAGTGGCTCCGAGCATCGACGACGGTCGGCCGCGAGCTGCGTTACGAGACGCTTGACTATCGCCCTCCGCGAGGCGAGCCGTGCCTGCGCGAGGCGCTCGCCGCGCACCTCGCGCAGACGCGAGGGGTGATCGCCGAGCCGGAGCAGATCGTCGTCGTCCAAGGGACGGCTCAGGGCGTCGATGTGCTCTTGCGCGTGCTCGCCGGACGTGGCGCCGCACGAGTCGCTGTCGAGGATCCGTCCCATACGACGCAACACGCCCGGGTCCGGGCGCGCGGACTCGAGCTCGTGGCTCAACCCGTAGACGAGGAGGGGCTCGTCGTCGACGGCCTCGAGGGCGACGCGGCCCTTGTCACTCCGGCGCACCAGTTCCCGACGGGTGCGGTTCTCAGCGGACGTCGCCGGCGTGCCCTGCTCGCGTGGGCACAGCGCACAGGCGCGCTCGTCGTCGAGGACGACTACGACGCCGAGTTCCGCTACGACCACGAGCCCGTCCGCGCGCTGCAGGGGCTCGCCG
>JALZEM010000147.1 GCA_030862005.1 Actinomycetota bacterium
CTCGAATCGAGTCGTCAACGACGCCCTCCAGATCCACGGCGGGTACGGCTACATGGACGAGTACGCGATCTCGCGGTTCTACCGCGACCAGAAGGTCCTCGAGATCGGCGAGGGGACGAACGAAGTCCAGCGCATGGTGATCGCGCGCCACCTCGGGCTCTACTAGCGACAGTCGTCGAAGCCAGTTTTCGGAGGCGGCTCCCGCCTCGGTGGCGCCCGGCCGGCCGATCGGTCATCGGCATCGTCACGGGTCGCTCGCGCGGGCGAGGCGGCGTGTTCTCGATTGACGGCCGCGCAGACTCGTCTTACGATCGTCCCGTCCCGATCGAGGAGGAGCCTGTGCCGCTATTCATGGATGTCCACAACATCGAGGGCGGAGTCTCGGCAAGCGACGTCGCGGATGCGCACATGAAGGATCTCGAGACGCAGGCTCCGTACGACGTCAACTACAAGCAGTACTGGGTCGACGAGAAGAACGGCAAGATCTTCTGCCTCGTGGAGGCGCCGGACGCCGAAACGGCGCACACGGTCCATCGCGAGGCGCACGGCCTCGTCGCGGACGAGATCTACGAGGTCAGGGAAGGGTCCTAGACCGGCGCACCGCCCGCCTAGCGCAAGCGTTCGACCGGATAGCCCCACTCCCGCATGTGTGCGACGACCTCGACGGCGTGGTCCTCGTCGCGGGTCTGAAGCGTGAGCTCGACCTCGACCTCCGCGAGCGGCAGGTCCATCCCCTCACGGTGATGCTCGACCGCGATCACGTTCACGCGCTCGGCCGCGATCAGCGAAAGGAGCCTCGCGAGCGCCCCCGGCCGGTCGCTCACGCGTGACCGGATCACGAGAAAGCGACCCGCCTGCGTCAGCCCGTAGCGCGCGATCTCGATCAGGAGGCTCGGATCGATGTTCCCGCCCGAGAGGAGGGCGCATGCCCCTCCCGTACCTTCGATCTTTCCGGCGAGAAGGGCTGCGACCGGAGCGGCGCCTGCGCCCTCGACCACGAGCTTGACGCGCTCGAGGAGAAGGACGATAGCGTGCGCGATCTCGTCGTCGGTGACGGTGACGAGCCCGTCGAGGCGCTCGCGGAGGATGGCTGTCGTGAGCTCGCCCGGCTTCTTTACGGCGATCCCGTCTGCGATCGTGTAGGCGCCGACGACCTCGCCGACGAGGGGCGCGCAATTCGCGGCCTGAACGCCGACGATGCGGACGTCCGGACGCACCTCCTTCACCGCGATCGCGATTCCGGACGCGAGGCCACCACCTCCGATCGGGACGACGAGCGTGTCGAGCTCGTCGATCTGGTCGGCGAGCTCGAGACCGACCGTCCCTTGCCCGGCGACGACGGTCTCGTCCTCGAACGCGTGGATCATGGTCGCACCGGCCTCGACCCGCTCGCGGCAGCCCTCCTGCGCCTCGTCGAAGCCGGCGCCCGCGAACACGACCTCCGCCCCGTAGTTCCGCGTCGCGTCGACCTTCGCCATCGGCGCGTCCTGCGGCATGAAGATCGTCGCCTGGACGCCGGCCTCGCGTGCCGCCCACGCGACGGCCTGCCCATGGTTCCCCGCGCTCGCGGTCACGACGCCCGCGTCGCGCTCCGCCCCCGTCAGCGTCGCCACCTTGTTGACGGCGCCGCGGATCTTGAAGGAGCCCGTGCGCTGCAGGTTCTCGGCCTTGAGCCACACGCGGCGCCCCGAGCGGCGGCCGATCGTCTCGGACGAGTACACGGGCGTCACGCGCGCGATCCCGTCGATTCGCGTCCGGGCTGCCTGGATGTCAGCGAGTGTCGGTGCGGTTCTCGTCGTCAATTCGGAAGACCTTCTCCATGATCTCGCGAACGGCGGTGAGCGGGTCGAGCTCCCGTCGCTGCACGGCCTCGAGCAGGCGAACGAGCTCGGCGTCTCCCGCAACGGCGTGCTCGAGATGCGTTTTCGCGCGAGCGCTCGCGACGGTGAAGACCTCCCCGGCCAGGTGCTCGGCGCGGCGCCGGGCCAGAAGCCCCTCCTCCTCCAGGTAAACCCGGTGCTCTTCGATCTTCTCCCAGAGCTCCGCCACGCCTTCGCCGCGCAATGCCTCCGTCAACACGATAGGCGCCCGCCAAGAGCGATCCGGATCGAGAGCGAGGATCGAGCGGACCTCGTTGACCATCGTCTTCGCCGCGGGGTGGTCGCGCTTGTTGACCGCGATCACGTCGGGGATCTCCATGATGCCTGCCTTGAGCGCCTGTATCGAGTCGCCCGACCCCGGCATGAGCGCGAGGACGACGGTGTCGGCGATCGTGACGACGCCGACATCGCTCTGGCCGGTGCCGACCGTCTCGATGAAGACGAGGTCCTTTCCCGCCGCATCGAGGACGAGCGACGCCTGAAGCGTCGCCTCGGCGAGGCCGCCGAAGTGCCCACGCGTGCCCATCGAGCGGATGAAGACTTCGGGGTCGAGGAAGTGGTCGGCGAGTCGAATGCGGTCGCCGAGAAGCGCCCCCTTCGTGAAGGGGCTCGACGGATCGACTGAGATGACGCCCGCGCTCGCCCCGCGGGCCCGAACATGACGGATCAGCGCGCTCAGGAGACTCGACTTCCCGACTCCGGGCGGCCCGGTCATCCCGACGACATAGCTCCTCCCGGTTTCGGGGTAGAGCTCGCGAACGAGCTCGTAGGCGAGCGGATCCGCGTTCTCGATGAGCGTGATCGCGCGCGCCAGCGCGCGACGGTCGCCTCGGCGCACGCCCGCGAGGAGGCTCTCTCGTGTCCAGGTCGCCGTCAAAGAGGCTCGCGAACGGGCGCGGGCTTCGCCGGACGAACATCCGTCTCGGCGTCCGGACGCCCCCGGAGAAGGGCGAACCCGGCCGCCGCGCCCGCGGCGCAGAGGATCGCCGCGATCGCCCAGGCGGTGCGCGCGCCGAGCTCGTTGGTCAGCGGGCCGGCGGCGACCATCCCGACGCCGAGAACGGCGTAGCCCGTGCTCATGATCACGCTGAAAGCGCGTCCGCGGAGACGATCGGGCGCCCCACGCTGCACGAGAAGAGCGTTGCAGACGACTGCGACACCGTTTCCGAGGCCCGATGCAACGACGAACGCGCCGGCCGCCCACACGTTCGGCGCCGCGGCCGCCGCTCCGAAGCCGAGCGCCATCAGGCCGATCGCGAACGTGTACGGAGCGCGCATGCCGAAGCGATCCACGAGCTCGCCGCCCACGAGGCTTCCCAGCACGAGCCCGACCGCCCCCATCGCGACGAGGAAGCCGTAGCCGAAGTCCCCCGCGTCGAAGACGTCCTTCGCGAGGAACACCTCGGCGACGTTCACGCCCGCGTTCGCGAGCATGACCACACTCCACGCGACGAGCACGGTGAGGAGGGCGCGAGAGCGAACGACGAGCGCGAAACCGGCGACGAGGTCGCGCCAGTGGCCTTCGCTCGCAATCTGCGCCTGTTCGAGATTCTGGCGGATACGAAGGAGGAGAATTGCGGAGGCGACGAAGCTGAGTGCGTTCACCCAGTAGGCAAAGTCGGGCCCTGCGACCGCGACGAGCACGCCCCCGGCGAGCGCGCCGATCGCCCACGTGAAGTTGTCCGCAGTTTGAAGGAGGCCGTTCGCCTGCGGCAGCTCACGGTCGGAGACGAGGTTTGGCAGCCCCGCGTAAACGGCGGGCCGGAAAAGGCTCGTGGCCATGCCCGCGACGAGCGCGAGCAGGACGATCCCGAGGGCGCTCGGAGCGAACGGGAGGAGGCAGAAGACGACGGCGCGGACGAGGTCGCACGAGACGAGTATCGCGCGGCGCGGGAGACGATCGACGAGCGGCGCGGCGAAGAGGCCGACGACCACGATCGGCAGGAACTCGACGACGAGGAGCGCGCTCACCCAGCGGGCGTCATCCGTTCGGTCGGAGACGTCGATGACGAGCGCGACGAGGGCGAGCCACGTTCCGACGCTGGACGCCAGGGTGGCGAGGACGAGCAGCCGGAACCCGGGGGCCTTCCGCAAGAGGCCGAGCCGGCCGTCACGGAGGCCGCGGATCACGGCCGGAAACCTACCATCGTCCTCCCGCAGGAAGAGCCCCGGAAGCAGGGGTTTTTCGCGAATTCAGCGGATCCGCGACACCGACAGCGCGGTCAACCGCACGAACGCCTCGCCGAAGAGGCGGTTCTCTTCAGCCGTACCGATCGTGACACGGACGGCCGACGGGGCTCCGAAGGCTGCGAGCGGTCGGACGATCACGCCCTCGCGAAGCAGCGCCTGGAAGATCGCCATCGCGTCCTCGCCGACGTCGACGAACAGAAAGTTCGCAACCGCGGGCGCGGCCACCCGCACAGGCAGCTCCGCGCAGATCTCGGTCAGCCTCGCACGACCCTCGGCAGTCGCCGTTCGGCGCCGCGCGATCTCGCGCTCGTCGCCGAGGCTGGCGACGGCCGCGTCCTGAGCGGCCTGGCTGATGTCGAACGCGTTACGCACCTTCTTGATCGCTCCGACGACGTCGACGGGCCCGACCCCGTAGCCGACGCGGAGACCCGCGAGGCCGTAGATCTTCGAGAAGGTCCGGAGCACGAGCACGCGTCGGCGGTCTCGCTTGAAGTACTCCTCGATTCCGTCCGGATAGTCCGGCTCGTCCACGTACTCGAAGTACGCCTCGTCGAGAACGGTCAGCACGTGCTCGGGCACCCGGTCGAGATAGGCGTCGAGCTCCCGGCGAGCCACCATGGCCCCCGTCGGGTTGTTCGGGTTCGGGATGTAGACGAGCTTCGTCCGCGGCGTGATCGCTCCGAGGAGCGCCTCGAGGTCGTACCGGTCGTCGCTGAGCGAAACGCGAACCGGTCTCGCGCCCATCTTGATCGCGTCCAGGACGTAGCTCGGGAAGGACGGCCACCCGCACACGATCTCGTCGTCCGGGTCGAGCGCGGCGAGCGAGAGGTACATGATCACGGCGTCGGCTCCCGCGGCGACGGCGACGTTTTCCGGTGCCACTCCATGCTTCTCCGCGAGTGCGAGCGTGAGGCGGTAGGCGCCCCCGTCGGGATAGCGGTTCAGCTCTCGCGCGCCGCGCTCGATTGCCTCGAGCGCCGTGGGGAACGGGCCGTACTGGCCCTCGTTGGAGGCAAGCTTGACCACGCGGGAGAGCCCGAGCTCGCGTTGCACCTCTTCGACCGGCTTCCCCGGTTCGTACGGCACGAGCTCCGAGATCGCGGGCCGAAACACGCCGCCGTCCGCCATCCCTCGAACCTTAATGCGTGACCGACGGAGCCGCCACGCGCGCGCTAGCTCCCCGGGGCCTTCGGCCGGTCGGCCCCGGCGCTGACGGTAGCGCGACGAGAATCACACGTGGCGCGCGGAACCTGTCGAACCTCCGGTGCGCCGGTGACGACTTCCGCAGCTCCGTCCGCGACCGCCTACGCTTCGACGGTGGATGAGATCGGCCTCTTTCCGCTCGAGCTCGTGCTGCTCCCGGGCGAGCGAGTGCCGCTCCACATCTTTGAGCCGCGCTACAAGGAGCTCATCGAAGAGTGCATCGACGACGAGGTCGAATTCGGGTTCGTTCTCACGGACGAGGCGGGCATGCGCGAGATCGGGACGCGCGCCTCGGTCGTGGCCGTCCTCGAGCGCTTCGACGACGGCCGTCTGAACATCATCGTCGAAGGCGGAGAGCGCTTCCACCTCATCGGGCTGACAGAGGGGCGCACGTTCATGACGGGAGAGGTCGTCCCCGTCTCCGACGAGGATGACGCGCCGTCCGAGGAGGAGCGCGAGAGGTGCCTGGCCGCGTACCGCCGTCTGGTCGACGTCGCCGAGGCGGACGTCGAGGATCTCGACGCGGACGCTGCGAGCCTCGCATACGAGATCGCGGCCCGCATCGAGCTCGGGACGGCCGTCAAACAAGAGCTTCTCGAGCTTCGTTCCGAGCGCGACCGCGTCCTTCGCCTCTCCCCCCTCCTCGCGCAGGCCGCCGAGGCGTTTTCACGGGACCGCGAGGTCCGCGAGCGCGCGAGCGGAAACGGCCGCGTCGAGGCGCTGTAGCCGAGCTAGCTCCGGCGGACTCCGTGCACCGGCCGACCCGCGGCCTCCCACGCGTAGTACGACGCGCTCGGCCCGAACTCCGCCGCATACGTGATCACCTGGGGGTTCCGGCCGACGGTCTTCGCGCGCTGCGCGTGCCGGAGCAGGTTCGGATCGTCACGCTCCTCCCAGACGAGAATGAGGTGGGCAGCAGTCATGAAGTCCGCGACGAACGTGCATCCCGCCGCCGGACACGGGAACGGATCGGTCCGGACGCAGAACCAGCCGGCGTGGTCGCTCGTTCCCTCGTCGGCCCACAGCTCCTGCTCGGCCTCGACGGCTTGCTCGTCGAAGAGGACGGTGCCGCGCTCCGGCTCGAGCGGCGCGCTCATTCGGCGCGGATGACGTTGCCTTCGGGGTCGAGCTCGACGAAGTGCTCGGCCTCGCCCGAACGATACGTCGAGCATTGGTTGGCGGGATCGTCGTCGACCGGCTGGCGCGGGTCGTGCGCAATGTCGGCAACCCAGTTCGGAACCGGAAGCGGGTCGGCGATGCACGGCCCCTTCGAGAGGTCGCGACCTTCGAGGCGAGCCTTCTCGTAGGCGGCCTTCGCGGCCGTGATAGCCGTCGCCTTCACACCCTCCTCCTCCGCCTCGCCGGTCGCCGCACAGCCTCCCGCCAGCATGACCACGACGAGAGCGAGCGCGCTCGCCTTCATCCGAGCTCCTTCGCCATCAGCACTGCGTCGACAAGCTCGCTGCCCCGGAGGTAGTGCCTACGCCGGAGCCCTTCCCGCTCGTATCCGAGGTCCTCGTAGAGCGTAATCGCCGCGGTGTTGTACGGAAACACATGGAGCTCGATCTTCATGATGCCCATGGTCCCCGCCCATTCCTCGGCAGCCTGCATGAGGGCGCGGCCGGCGCCACGCCTCCGATGATCGCGCGCGACCATCACGCCAACGTCCGCGACGTGCCTGCTCGCCGGATGCGTGTCGCGCGCGATCGACAGGCGCCCGACGATACGACCGGATGCCTCTGCCACGAGAACCGCCGCGTGCGGGGAGCGGCGGATCGCGCGGAGGTAACGCCGCTCCTCCGACGTCGTGCGCCACGCACCGTCTGTGATCAGCCAGCCCTCGGCTTCGCTTCCGACGGCGCGCGCGAGGTCGACGAGCTCGGACGCGTCACGCGGCTCTGCGTGGCGGACAGACACCGTCATCCGACCACGACGCCCGCACCGCCCCGCCGCAGATCCCCGGCGGCCTCGAGCTCCCCGCTCTCGAGGAACGCGACCGCCGAGACACCGCCGAAGTAGAGGTTCCGGTCGCGCCAACGCACGACGTCGTACCCGCGGGCTTCGAGGGCGTCGGCCGCGGCCGGATCGAAACCTCCCTCGAGGTGCAAGTGCCCGCTGTCGAGGTGGACGCGCGGCGCGTTGATCCCTTCGTCGACGCTCATCCGGTGGCGCACCACGTTCACGACCATCTGGAGGATCGCCGCCCGGAGGCGAATCGAGCCGGCACTGCCGACCACGAGGCGCGGGCGACCGTCCTTAAGGACGAGCGACGGAGCCATCATGCTCGTCAGCCGCCGGCCGGCCATGGCCTTCCCTTCCGGGTTCAGATCCTCCTCGCCGAGCATGTTGTTGAGGTGGACCCCGGTGCCGGGGACGACCACGCCGGAACCGCAGCCGAGCGAAGCGGAGACCGACGCCGCATTTCCGGCAGCGTCGACGGCGCTGATGTGTGTCGTCGACGGAACGCCGGCCGGCTCGACGGCGATGTCGCCCCCGGCGCGACGCGCGCGCCCGATCGCCTCGCCGAGGCGGACGTCGGAGAGAAGCCGCGCCGGAAGACCTCCACGGTAGAGCGCGCTCATGAAGCTCCCGCCCCTGGCACGCGCCGCCTCGCGCATCGCCTCCGCGAGGCCCGCGATCGCCTCGGCGCTCCCGGCACCGCCCGACTCTCCTACGCCTTCGAGGACACGGAGCGCGAATGCGATGAGCACGCCGCCGGCGGACGGCGGCGGATTCGACACGAAGTCGTGGGAGCGGTACGCCACGCGCACGGGTGCGCGGCGTACGACTCGGTACGCCGCCAGGTCGTCCTCGGTGATGCGGCCGCCCTGGTCGCGGACATACGCGCTGATGCTCCGCCCGAGCTCGCCCCGGTAGAACGTGGCGACTCCCTCGGCCGCAAGGAGATCGAGCGTGTCGGCCAAGTCGTCCATCGGGACGCGCTCGCCGACGGTAAGGCCGCGTTCCTCACCGTACATCCGCCTGGCCTCCGCGCCATACCGCAGAACGGGGTCGAGGATCGCGTGGAGAATCGCCTGGGACCCGCTCAGCTGGACGCCCGCGCGCGCGACCTCAACGGCAGGTGCGAGGAGCTCCGGCCAGGGGAGGCGTGCGTAGACACGGTGCGCCTCTGCGAGCCCTGCCGGCGTCCCCGGCACCGCGGACGACGCCGCACCGACGTGGAACGTCTGGAGCGCGTCGACGGCGAACGCCACCTTCACGGCCTCCATCTCGCCTCCCTCGCCCGGCGCGAGCCCCCGTCCCGGGACGGAGACGAAGAAGTCGAGCACGCGATCGCTTCGGTCGCGCGCCCTGTGGACGAGCATGAACCCTCCGCCGCCCGGCCCCGTGAGCGGGCTTTCGACCACCCAGGAGACGAATGCGGCCGCAATGCACGCATCGACCGCGTTCCCGCCTTCCGCGAGGATCCGCGCTCCGGCCTCGGCCGTGAGTGGATGGCCGGCGGCGACCGCGCCGTTCATGCCGTAAATGTAGGGACCGCTACATCGTCAGCGCCGAAGGCGCTGACCGTAAATCGGGTGAATGAGGGGGTCCGCTCATACCGCCCCGGCCGATCCTCGCGTGGTCTTACGAGTTGCGCAGGAAGCTCGGCGGCTCGAGCCCTTCCTCGCCCCCGACCGGAGCGGTCCGCCGCGGGCTCGTCCCGATCCCCGTCGCGATCACGGTCACCCACACCTGGCCTGCGAGCCGCTCGTCGATCGTCGCTCCGAAGATGATGTTCGTCTCCTCGGTCGCCGCGCGCCGGATCACCTCGGCGGCCTCGTTCACCTCGAGCAGGGTGAGATCCTCGCCGCCCGCGACCGAGAGCAGGATCCCGCGCGCACCCGTGATCTCCGCGTCGATGAGCGGAGACAGAAGCGCGCGTTCCGCGGCCTCGCGTCCGCGATTCTCGCCGGTGGCGAAGCCGATCCCCATGAGCGCAGAGCCGGCGTCGCTCATGATCGTGCGAACGTCCGCGAAATCGAGATTGATGAGACCGGGCGTCGTGATCAGGTCGCAGATCCCCTGGACGCCCTGCCGCAGGACGTCGTCGGCGATCCGAAAGGCCTCGATCATCGAGGTCGAGTGGTCGAGCACCTCGAGCAGGCGATCGTTCGGGATCACGATCACCGTGTCGCAGACGGCCCGAAGCTCCTCGACACCGGTTTCCGCTTGCGCTCGGCGGCGCGTTCCCTCGAAGCGGAAGGGGACGGTGACGATCCCGACGCTGAGCGCGCCGAGCTCACGCGCGATCCGTGCGACTACGGGTGCGGCGCCCGATCCCGTCCCGCCGCCTTCACCGGCGGTGACGAAGACCATGTCCGAGCCACGAAGGACGTGCTTGATCTGGTCGTACGCCTCCTCGGCCGCCTGGCGGCCGACATCGGGATCCGCGCCCGAACCGAGGCCCTGTGTCAGCTCGCGCCCGATGTGGAGCTTCACGGGCGCGTCACACGCGCGAAGCTGCTGGATGTCCGTGTTCACGGCGACGAACTCGACCTGCGAGATCCCGGCTTCGATCATCCGGTCGACGGCGTTCAGGCCGCCGCCCCCGACTCCCACGACGCGGATGACCGCGAGGTACGCGGCCGACTCCGGGTGCGGCGTGCGATGGATGCGCGGCTCGGTCCACCTCGCCGCGGGCGGAAGCGGACGACGCTCCTGGTCGGCCGCGACCGCCGGTACTTCGGCCGGCGCCGAGGGCGCGGCGTGCTCGGTCGTCGGAGCCTCGGCGGCGGCTGCCGCCTGCTCCTCCTTCTCGGCCTGCCGCTGCGACGCCTCGGTCGCGCGGAAGAGCTCCGCGAGCGGGCCCTCACGCATGCTCGCGCGTGCGCGGTTTCGCGCCATTGAGCACCTCCTTCGCAAGCTCCCGGTAGGCCTCCGCGGCCGGTCCGGACGGTTCGTACTTGAGCACGGAGCTCCCCTGCACGGGGGCCTCCGCGTAGCGGATCGTCTTGCGGATGCGCGTGTCGAAGACGAGGTCGCCGAAGTTCTCCTTGAGCATCTCGATGGCCTCGCGGCTGTGCAGCGTCCGCGAGTCGAACATCGTCGGCAGGATCCCGCGAATCGCGACCGACGGATTCAAGTTCTCGCGGATCATCGAGAGCGTTCCCTCGAGCTGAACGAGCCCCCGGAGCGAGAGGTACTCGCACTGGACCGGGACGATCACGCTGTCGGCCGCTGTGAGCGCGTTGATCGTGAGGAGCCCGAGCGACGGCGGGGTGTCGATGAGGATGTACTCGTACTTCGAGCGAACGGGGAACAGCGCCTTCTGGAGCGCGCGCTCGCGGCCGATCATGCTCGAGAGCGCGAGCTCTGCCCCGGCGAGGTCGATCGAGGACACGGCGACGTCGACCTCGGCGCGGTGGATCACGTCCTCGATCGGGACCGAGTGGACGAGGACGTCGAACATCGAGCGCTCGACGTTGTCGGGGTTCATCCCCTGGCTCATCGTGAGGTTTCCCTGTGGGTCGAGGTCGATCGCGAGCACGCTGTGACCCATCTCCGTGAAGGCCACGGCGAGGTTCAACGTCGTGGTGGTTTTCGCCACGCCACCCTTCTGGTTGGCGAACGCGATGACCTGCCCCAAACCCGCTCCCTGAGAGTCCGACCCCCGACGGGCCGTCCGCGCGAGATTGCTCAAAAGGCTCACTGAGCCTTCCTTTCGTTTGAGGCTACCACAATCCTCCCGCGCTCCAGATTGCCGGAAATTACGGGAAAAGCAAAGGGCGGGCGAATTCCCGCCCCTTTGTCGAACGACGAGTTGCGACGAGTTACGTCGTGACGGCGCGGTTTGCGAGCACCCTCCGGCTGAGGAGGAAACCCGCGGCGATCATCGCCACGCCGAGGACGAGGTGGAGCCAATGTGCGGCCTCGTTCAGGCCGACGAAGTTCGCGGAGCTCGTCTCGTCGATGATCAGTCCGTAGAGCCAGAGCGCGACGTAGACCGCGCCGCCCCAGACGAAGTAGTTCTTGGACGCTGCCCAGCTCGATGCGGCCGCGAGCCCGGCGACGCCGTACAGAAGATGCACGATGTTCTCGAGGATGTTGACCCCGAAGATGCCGAGCAGCTTCGCACCCACGCCGTCGAAGACGGTGAGGTTGTCGTAATTCGTCGTGATTCCCGGAATGAATCCGAGAACTCCCACGGCGAGGAAGATGATCCCGAACAGCATCGCGGCTCGCTGGATGTCGGCCCTCTCCCCTACTGCTCCCCCTTCTCTCCTCATGAAGCCTCCCGTTGAGTTGCCTTGGCCCGTATTCGACAGAGCCGATCAAACGGTTCCCTTGCCCTCGTAAACAAAAACGACCGGCGGTCGCCTCGAACCGCCTCAGCGGCCGCGGCAATTCCGCCAGTACACGAAGCCCGCGACCGTGACGCCGACGGCGGCGACGATCAACGACGGCCACGTGCGCGTGAAGATCGGGAAGAAGACGCCGAGAGCGATCGCGAGCTGCAGTGCACGGCAGCGCCGCAGCCGCGCGGTCTCACGCTCGTTCATCCGGTCGCAAAGACACGGCCGGCCGTGGTCTGCGGGCGTGGTCGCAAGCCAAGCAGGGCGTCGTCGAGCGCGGCGACGAGTCCCATGCGCGAATCCTGGAGCAATGTCTCGACGAGCGCGCGGCGGACGGCCTCCTCGGCGCGCGCGCCGGGCCCGTCGCCGTCAAGGAGCGCGCGGAGGGCCGTGACGAGCTCCTCGCGCTCGGGTCCGCTTTCACCGAGAAGGACGGCCGCCCGCATCGCCGCGGCCCACGCGCCCTCCTCGCAGCCGAGCAGCGCGTCGAGCGCCTCGCGAAGCTCGTCCGCGCGCACCGGCCCTTCGTGGAAGAGCGCGAGCTCCCAGCGGTCGAGCGCCTCGAGGAGATCCGAGTCACTCGGGGCCCGGGTGAGGCGTTCCTGCAGCTCGGCGACCAGCCGCGCGCGGAACGGGTCGAGCCGCGTCGGCTCGCCGCGCGGAATCTGCGCTGCGGTCGGCGGGACCGGCCGGACGCCGTACGGTCGCCAGTCGAGGCGCTCGAAGAGGACGGGCCCGGCCGCGATCGCACCCGGCGTCGCGAGGCGAAGCGCCGTGATCGCGCGACCGATCTCAGCGGGTGCGTTCGGAACGAGGCACGCGGTGCCGTCGAGCTCCGCCTCAAGCTCGAGGACGAGCGTCCGGTCAACCTCCCGCCCGAAGTCCTTCGGGAGCAATCGGTTCGCCTCGGGCCACGAGGCCGCGAGCTCGCCGCCGACCGCCGGCCGGACGCGAAGGCCGCCGGCGAGCTCGATCGTCCCACCCGCCGTGAGGCCGACGAGGGGCGCGAGCGCGTTGTAGGACCGGCGCTCGCCGAAGAGCGAGCGCTCGAGCTCGGTGTACGCCTCGTCGTACGCAGAATCATCCCAATCGAAGCCCGCGCATCGCTCGGCCACGCGGACGAGGAGCGGGACGAGAACCGTCCGCCGCAGAGCCTCGTCCTCGCTCGCCTTCTCGCCTGCATGCGCGCGCGCGAAGATTCCGGCGGCCGGCTCGTCCTTCAGCGCGACGAGCGCCTCGAGGGCGTCCTCTCGCTGGGTCAGCCGCTCCGCGCGCTGCTGCACGAAAGCACCGACGAGCGGACGGTACTCATAGAGTGTCGGCCGGTTCCGCCCGGCATGCTCCTGGAGCTCGATAGGGATCTCCGCCCCGCGTTCGAGCTCGGCCCCGAGCTCGAAGAACGCGCCGAGGCAGAAGGCGCGCAGAGCGCGAAGAAGCAACGGTGAGCGCGGAGCGACAGCGGGCACGGCCGGACCGTTTACGCGGTGGCGCCTCCCGTTCCTGCCTCGAGCGGCACGGTCAGGTGACTGTCATGGCCCGGGTTGGCAGCTCGTGCACCAGTAGGCGATGCGTGCGTCGTCGCCTTGCGGCGCCGAGCGAATCGTGGTGCCACAGCGTCGGCAGGCCATTCCTGCTCGCCGGTACACCAGCCGGCCGGGCCGACCGTCGCGCATCGCCCGTGACGTCTCTCCGAGGGCACGCGTGATCTCGTCGTCCGAGAGGTCGCCGAGGTGCGCCCAGGGAGAGACGCCGGCGAGAAAGAGCCCTTCTGCCTTCCATTTGTTGCCGATTCCACCCACAACGCGCTGATCGAGGAGGGCCTCCCCGATCTCACGCCGCGGGTCGTCGGCGCGCACGCGCGCGAGCATCGCGTCGACGTCGGGCGGGTCGAGCATGACGTCGGGCCCAAGGTGTCGTACGCGGGGCGACTGCCCACTTCGCGTCAGCTCGAGGACGGGGCCGTGGAACAAGAGCGCCTCGTGCTCGCCGCCGCGGACGACGAGCCACGGGTTCCCGAAGATTCGATCCCCCGCGCGCTGCACGCGCCACCGCCCCTTCATGCGAAGGTGGCTCCGCAATACGAGCCCTCCCTCGAACGTGAGGAGAAGGTTCTTCCCGACCGCCTCGACGCGTTGGAGGCGCCGCCCGTCGATCCGCTCGGCCACGCGGAGAACCGCCGCGCGGGGATGACGGGCCTCGACCGAAACCACGTGGCCCTCGAGGACGCGGACGCGGGCCGCGGCACGGTGAAGCGCGTCGCCTTCGGGCATCCGGTGAGCCTAACCCGGCCTCACCGCTGGACACACTCGTCCGTCTCGGGACACGAACGGAGGACATGCACCTGCAGACGGCCGCCCTTCAGGCTCAGCTCGACGAGGGCCGACGCGGCGTTGTTCCCGCGATCGCTTTCGGCAAGCGTGCCGTCGGGATTCACCACGTGCACCAGGAGGTAGCGGCCCGGCCGAAGACCGGTCACGTCGATCGACTGTCCTTCTAGGCGGGGCACGTAGTCGTCGCCGTACCCGGGCGAGATGCCCTGGCGCACGTGCAGCGCGTCGGGCTCGCCTTTTTCGCATTCCTCTTCCCAGACCGGCTCCGGCGGTTTCCGTGGGAGCTCGATGGTCGTCCGCTCGTACCGATCGCCGAGACAGAACCCCGTCTTCCGATCGCGACCGATGCTCGTCCCGTCGATCCGGCGAAGCTCGTACCGCTCGAAGCCTTCCAGGTGCCAGTGCGCGTGCGTCTCAGCGCGAACGTACCTGAGGAACGCGCGCAGGGGCCGCGTCGCCGTCGAGCCGTCCACGCGCTCGACCTCTTGGACTACGGGCATCGGATCCGCAGTGCTGTCCCGCCGCGCGTCGAGCACGATCGGCCCCGCGCCGAGGTTCTCGACCGCCGAGACGAAGACGAGGAGGTCGCGATCGCCGACGCGCTTGACCGAGACAACATCGGGAGCGACCTGATCCAGGTCCGGCAGAAGTTCGCGCGGCGCCGCCGAGCCGTTCCGTTCGGCGCCACCGCAGCCGAGAGCGGTGAGGGAGGTCGCCAGGAGCGCGAGCAATCTCACAGGCGCGAGCCTAATCATGGAACGAAACGCCCCCGCCGGGGCGGGGGGCGTCCCTCAGCGCTAGACCCGAAGAACCGCCCGCCGCGGCCCGGCGAGGAAGCCGGCTTCGACGAGCAGCGGCATGACGTCGCTCTCGCCGACCGGCTCGCCGTCGAAGCGCTCGACCGCAAGGCGCTTCAAGCCGCTTCGACGGACGTGCTCGACGAGAGCCGCAAGCGCAGGACGGAGCCACGAGCCGTCCGGGTCGCGTAGGGGAGTCACGGACCGTCCGCCGCGTTCGACGAAGAGCGCGGCCGCGCCGTCCAGGAGGACGACGTACGCCCCCGCCACGCGGGCGGCACGCGCGCCCGCACGCTTCGGCCACGGGATCGCACCGCCGTAGGGTTGGGCCGGATCGGCGGCCGCGAGGACAAGCGCGGTCTCCGGATCCGCCTCTTCGCGCAGCCGCTCGACTGCGCCCGGGAGCGCGAACTGCGCACCGCCGAGACCCTCCACGAAGTACCCGCGGCGGCAGACGCCGAGCGTCTCGAGCTTGCGGAGCTCCTGGTAGACGCGTCCGTACCCACCCGCGACGCCCTCGGCCCGCACCCCGTCCCGGGTCACGATCCCCTGGCGCTCGAGGAGTAGCTCGGCGAGCGTGCGCGCGTCCGGTTCGCCCGGGAAGAGCCGCGCGGTCGTCGACCAGCGGCCCTGCGTGGCCGTGATCGCGTTGGAGCGCTGGCGCGAGAATCGTCGCGGCCGCCGTTCAGGCCGCGGCGTTGCGAAGCGGCGCTCGGCGCGAAGCGGCTGCCAAGCGTCGTTCGTGACCTCTCCCGCCCACACGAGATCCCAGAGTGCCGGGAGTGCGGCCTCGGGCTCGAGGCCCGTCTCGTGGAGAAGATCGAACCAGAAGAGCGCGCCGCCCGAGAGCGCGCCTCGGATCCAGTCGTGCTCACGGCCCGCCGGCGATGGAAGCGCCGCGGGCCGTCCGAGCGCGGGCGCATCTTCGCGAAAGAAGAGCGCGACGCGCTCGAGCCCGGCGCCGACCCAGACGACGTCACCGGATGCGCAGAGTTGATCGAGCGCCGCGGGTTGGTATCCCGGGACGCGCCGGGGCAGGACGTCGCGTTCCCAGAGGAGGACCGGAAGCGAGACGCCCTGGAGCGGGACGAGCGCCTCGCGAAGCGTCGCTCTGCGATCGATCCCGTGCCAGCGAGGAAGGAAGCGTCCTAGCGCCGCCTGCTCCACCGGCTCCACCTGCTTGCGAAGCGCCGCGAGGCTCGCGCGGCGCAGTCGCCGCAGGACCTCGGGGTCGCACCACTCGCGCTCCGTCCCGCCCGGGCGCAGCTCGCCCCGTACGACGCGGCCGTCACGCTCCAAACGGGCGAGTTCCTCCTCGGCACGCTCGGGCGAGAGGCCGAAGCGGTCCGCCGCCTCCCCTGTCGTGAACGGTCCTCGCCCGCGCGCGTAGCGGACGAGCAGGCCGACGAGCGGCTCGTCGGGACTCTCGAGGAACACGTCCGGGAGCCCGGCCGGGGGCATCGCGCCGACGGCGTCGCGGTACCGCCCCGCATCCTCGGCCGCGATGAGCCGCTCTTCACCGCGAACGCGCACGCGCACAGCGCGGCGCTCCTGTTCGAGCTCGCGCGCGAGCGACTCGTCGAACTCGCCGGGACGCAGGTCGCCGCGCCGCAGGAGGAGGTCGTGGAGCTGGTCGGGCGACTGCGGCGAGCCGCGGAGCTCGTCCTCGACGCGCTCGACGGCGCTCGGGTCGAGCAGGTCTCTCAGCTCTTCCTGGCCGAGCAGCTCCTTCAGGAGATCGCGGTCGAGGGCGAGCGCCTGAGCGCGTCGCTCCGCCATCGGCGTGTCGTCCTCGTACATGTACGTGGCGACGTAGTCGAAGAGAAGCGACGTCGCAAAGGGCGACGCGGTCGGCGTCTCGACGGACACGAGGTCGAGACGGCGGGTCTGCAGGTCGGAGAGAAGCTGCTTCAACGCGGGAAGATCGAAGACGTCCTGCAGGCACTCGCGGTAGGTCTCCAGGACGACGGGGAAGTCCGCGTAGCGTCGCGCGACCTGGAGCAGTGCCTGAGCCTTCAGCCGCTGCTGCCAGAGGGGCGTCCGCTCGCCCGGCCGCCGCCGAGGAATCAGCAGCGCCCGTGCCGCGTTCTCGCGGAAACGGGCTCCGAAGAGCGCGGTCCCGGCGAGCTCCGTGACGACGAGGTCGTCGAGCTCGCCCGGCGCGACGGCGAGATCGTCCGACGGAGGGGGGCTCTCGGCGTCTGGCAGGTGCAGCGCGATGCCGTCGTCCGACCAGATCGAATTCACCTCGAGGCCGAGCGCCTCGCGCAGACGCGCGGCCAAGGCGAGCGACCACGGCGCGTGCACCCGCGCGCCGAACGGCGTCAGGATGCAGACGCGCCAGTCCCCGATCTCGTCGCGGAAGCGCTCGATCACGATGGCTTTGTCAGACGGGACAACACCCGTTGCGGCTTCCTGGTCACGGAGGAAGGTGAGGAGGTTCTGCGCAGCGCGCTCGTCGAGCGAGTGCTCTTCGACGAGGCGCTTCCGCGCCCGCTCGTCGTCGAGGGCGACGAGCTCTCGCGCCGTGCGCCCGATCGCCGCGCCGAGCTCGTACGGCCGGCCGATCCCCTCCCCTT
>JALZEM010000162.1 GCA_030862005.1 Actinomycetota bacterium
GGATGTCTCTTCAAGACCCGCTTGTCGTCGTCGACCGACGATCGCTCAAGGTGATGGCGGAAGCGTCAGGCGTGCGTGACCCGGTCGCGCAAGGCGGAACGGAGACGCAGATCTGGGCCGCAGGCGATACGCGCCCCGTCGCAAGGGCGCTCGCGGCCTCTCCGCTTCGCCCGTTCCCGATCGTGACAGCCGAGGAGATCAGGAAGAACCCGGCGATCCGGTCTCTAACGCAGACGTTCTCGTACCTCGAGGCGCTCGGCGTAGGAGGCGCTCTCCTCGCGGTTGTCGGAACGATCCTGTACCTACAATTGCGCCAGCGGAGCCGTGTGGTGTCCCAGGCGCTCGCGAGCCGAATGGGACTCAGCATGCTCCGTCACCGCAGCGCGCTCGCACTTGAGCTCGGCGCCCTCCTGCTCGGAGGTCTCGGGGTCGGCGCCGTCCTCGCCATCGTCGTCGCTCGCATCGTCATCGTCGAGCTCGACGCGCCCGCCGAGCTGCCGTCTGGACCGCTCTTCCGGACCCCGTGGCTCCTGCTCGCGATCGCACTCGGTGCGCTCGTAGCCGCGTCGCTTCTCGGCGCCCTCCTTGCCGACCGAAGCGCCCGCCGCGCGAGCCTCGTGGAGGTCCTGCGTGCCGAGGAGTGAGCGCGCGGCGGCGGCCTGTGTCGGCGTCGTCAAGACGTACTCGACCAGAGCCGGGACGGTGCGTGCATTGAACGGGATCGACGCCGAGTTCGCACCCGGAGCCGTGACGGCGGTGGTCGGCGCGTCGGGAAGCGGAAAGTCATCGCTTCTTCGTCTTCTCGCCGGACTCGACCTGGCCACTGCGGGGCAGGTGTTCGTGGCCGGCCGCAACCTCGCCGCACTGGCGCCAAAACGCGTCCGTCAGCTCCGCCGGCACGTCGTCGGCTATGTCTTTCAACGTCCGGCCGACAACTTCATCTCGTACCTCACGATCGCGGAGCACCTGGATCTGGCTGTGCGCGAAGCGACGGCTGTTACGGATCCGGACGTCCTCCTCGAGGAGCTTGGCCTCACGGAGCGGAAGGAACACCTTCCGGCGGAGCTCTCCGGCGGAGAGCAGCAACGCGCCGCGCTCGCTGTCGCGCTCACCTCAGGGCGCCATTTGATCCTCGCGGACGAGCCCACGGCGGAGCTCGACACGGCCTCCGCCGCGGACCTCCTCGGCGCTGTGCAACGGCTGTCACGGCGAGGTGCGGCGGTCATCCTTGCGACCCACGACGCGAACGTTCGGCGAATCGCGGATGACGTGCTCGAGCTCGACCACGGGCGGGTCCAAGCAAGCGGCCTCCGAGCGGTAGCGCCCGCGCGTCCTGGTCAGCACCGCGAGCGCTCGAAGGACACCCGGCAGCTGCTCGCGGCGTCGGGGCTTCGGAAGACTTACACGCGCGGGCCCGAGCAGATCGCCGCGCTGGACGGGGTCGACCTCAATCTGGGCAGAGGGCGCGTCGTCGGGCTGATGGGCCGCTCCGGATCGGGAAAGACCACGCTCCTCAACGTCTTCGCGGGTTGGGAGCGGCCCGACGCCGGCGCGGTCGAGTGGATGGGCGGTCGCGTCGACCTCGCTCTGGTTCCCTGGGCGGAGCTCGCGATCGTCCCGCAGAAGTTCGGGCTCTTCGACGACTTCACGGTCCGCGAGAACGTCGAGTATCCGGCACGCTTGGCGCGCCGCCTCGACGAGCTCGCGGATCGGATCGAGACGCTCATCGACGCACTCGAGCTCGGGGAGCTCGTCGACCGCCTTCCGGCCGAGACGTCGGCCGGTCAACAGCAGCGAGTCGCGCTCGCGCGTGCGCTTGTTCTGTCGCCACGCCTCGTTCTCGCAGACGAGCCTACCGGGCATCAGGATGCAAGCTCGGCTCAGAGGGTCTTCGAGGAGATCCGGCGCGCGGCGGCCGCCGGCACGTCCTGTCTCGTAGCGACGCACAACGAGGAGGCGGCCGCGTACTTCGACGACGTTTACGCGATCGCCAACGGGCGACTTCGACAAGGGCAACAGTAGGGTCCCCCGAGATGCCGGCCTTCCGCTACGTCGTCGTCGACGTTTTCACCGACCGTCCGCTCGCAGGGAACCAGCTCGCCGTCTTCACCGACGCACGCGAAGTTCCCGACGACCTCCTCCAGCCGCTCGCGCGCGAGCTGAACTTGTCGGAGACGGCCTTCGTCTACCCGCCCGCCGGTGACGGCGACGTCCGCGTCCGCATCTTCACGCCCATGGCCGAGATGCCGTTTGCCGGCCACCCGGTGCTCGGAACGGCTTTCGTCCTCGGCGGGCCGCTCCAGCGCGTCGAGCTTCGGCTCGAAACGGGCGCCGGCTTGGTTCCGGTCTCGCTCGAGCGCGAAGGCGCGCGGATCGTGTTCGGCCGGATGTCGCTGCCGCTGCCGCGGATCGAGCCATTCGACCGCGAGGCGGAGCTGCTCGCCGCCCTTCGCGTGGAGCGGTCCGAGCTTCCCGTCGAGCTGTACGACCTCGGCATCCGTCACGTCTACGTCGCGCTTCCGGGGGAGGAGGCCGTGGCTGCGGTCGAACCGGACCTGATCGCGCTCGCGAAGCTCCAGGGCGTCGTCGGGACCAGCTGCTTCGCCGGGAACGGAAAGCGGTGGAAGACGCGGATGTTCGCGCCTGCGGACGGAGTGCCCGAGGATCCGGCGACGGGATCGGCGGCGGGGCCTCTCGCGTGCCACCTGGCCCGCCACGGCAAGATCGCCTTCGGCGAGGAGATCGAGATCTCACAGGGCGCCGAGATCGCAAGGCCGAGCACGCTCTACGCGCTTGCCGAAGGCACACTGGATCGGATTGAACGAGTCGAAGTAAGCGGCTCGGCCGTGATCGTCGCGCGTGGCGAGTTCAGGCTGGGTTAGGCTCGCCGCATGATGGATCCGCTCGCTGACCGCGCCGCGCTTGGGAACGCGCTCGACCTCGTTGTGACCGAGGCGCGGCGCTACTTCGACTCGCTCGATTCACGGCTCGTACGGTCGCCGGACGCCGACGAGGCGGCCCGCACGTTCGACCGCGCGTTCCCCGAGCAGGGCGAGGGAGCCGCCAAGGCGCTTACCGAGCTTGTCGAGGCGGCGGCGACCGCGTCGCTCCACTCATCCGGGCCGCGCTTCTTTCACTGGGTGATGGGCGGCTCCACGCCCGCCGCACTCGGGGCCGACTGGCTCGCATCGGCGTTCGATCAGGTCGCGTCCGCCTGGGAGACGTCGCCGCTCGCCACGCAACTTGAGCTAGTTTCGATCGACTGGCTCAAGGAGCTGTTCGGCCTGCCCGCGAGCTGGGGCGGCGTCCTGACGACGGGCGCGACGATGGCGAACTTCACAGGTCTCGCTGCGGCCCGACGCTGGTGGGGCGAGCGGCACGGCATCGACGTCGACGAGCACGGCCTCGCCGGCCTGCCCGCCGTTCCCGTGCTCTCGAGCGGGTACATCCATCCGAGCTCCCTGAAGGCGCTCGCCATGCTCGGAGTCGGGCGAGGGCGCGTCCAGACGTTCACGCGGGACGCGGTCGGGCGCGTCGACCTCGACCGTCTCGAGAGCGCCCTTCGCGACCTGGGCGGCGCGCCCGCGATCCTCATCGCGAATGCGGGCGAGGTGAACGCAGGCGACTTCGACCCGATCGACGCGATGGCCGACCTCGCGGAGCGGTACAGCGCCTGGCTCCACGTCGACGGCGCCTTCGGCCTCTTCGCGCGCGTCACGCCGACAACGGCGCCGCTCGCGGAGGGCGTCGAGCGGGCCGACTCGGTCATCTCGGACGGGCACAAGTGGCTCAACGTCCCGTACGACTGCGGCTTCGCGTTCATCCGCGACGCATCCGCGCTTGCGCGCACCTTCCGAATCAGCGCCGCGTACCTTCCGCCTGCCGACGGGAGCACGCCGATGTTCGCCGTCCGCGGACCGGAGATGTCGCGCCGGGCCCGCGGGTTCGCGACGTGGGCGACGCTGCGCGCGTACGGGCGAGGTGGCTACCGAGCGATGATCGAGCGGCATCTCGAGCTCGCGCAACGGATTGCGCAGCAGGTGGTGGCGGCGCCCGACCTCGAGATCCTTGCCGAGACGAAGCTGAACATCGTTTGCTTCCGCTACCGCCCGGCCACCGTTCCGGAGAACGAGCTCAACGCACTGAACGCCCGCCTCGGCGAGGCCGTGCTCGAGGACGGACGCGTGTACGTCGGGACGACCGATTACGGCGGCCGCACCGCGTTCCGCCCCGCGATCGTGAACTGGCGGACACAGGAAGAGGACGTCGACCTGCTCGTCAACGTCATCCGGGAGCTCGGAGCGCGGCTCGTCGCGGAACCGGTTTCGGCCTAACCCCAAGCGACATCCCGGATCTCGGGGAGCTCGATCCCGAGCGCGCGCCAGAAGACGCCGCCGTTCCCCGAGACGTAGAGCCGGTTCCGGCCGCCGTAGAGAACGTGGTCGGGGTTGTCGCCGAGCGCGACGGCCGCCCCGCGCGGAAGTCCCGCTCCGCGCTCGGTCCACGTGATCCCGCCGTCGTGGGAGACGACGAGCGGCGGGCGACGGTCGACGAGCAGCACGATCGTGGAGCCCACCGCGTCGACGTCCAGGAGCTGTGCGGCGGCCCACGAAGGCGCGAGCTCGAGCGGGCGCGCGCGCTCAACCGCGCCTCCGGGTTGCCGACCGGCGAGCTGATCCTCGTCGGCGCTCGCGCCCACCTCGACGAGGTAGAGCGCGTCGTCGCAGCCGGCGAGCGCGATCACGTCCTAGGCCGGCTGTGAGGCTGCTCGCTCGCGCGAAACGAGAATCGCGAGCGCAGCGAGCCCGAAGGCGAGCCCGAAGCTCGGAAGCGAGGATCCGATCGCTACGGAGGGCGGGTGCGTCCTCGAGACGAGCTCCGTCCACCAGGAGGGCCCGAGCGGGTGGAGCCACTGGTAGAGCGCAAACCCTGCGATCCAGGCGCCCAGCAACGCGGGACGAAACGCGGGGCCGCTGAAGAAGTCGTCGGGACGGTAGCTCGCGCCGCCGAGGAGCCAGTCTGCGAGGAGAACGCCGAAAAGGGGGACGAAGAACGAACCGAGCAGGAGGAGGAACGTCTCGTAGCTTCGAAGCTGGATCGCGAGCGCGCCGACCGTCGCGACGGCCGCCACCACTGCGACGAGAAGCGTCTGCGACACGCGCGGGAGGAGGTTCTGGAGCGATACGGCCGTCGAGTAGACGTTCGCAAACGCCTCGTCCGTCTCGTCCACGGTGACGGCGAGGAGCGCGAGCCCGCTCGCGAGCCCGGCCGCGGCCACGGCGGCGGGAATCTCCGCAGGGTCGCTCAGGCCCCGTGCGAGCACGAGGAACGCTCCCAGCAGGAACATCCACGTCCCCGCGAGGAAATACCCGAAGCCGGTTCCGACGAATGCACCGCGACGGTCGCGCGCAAAGCGCGTGTAATCGGCCGCGAGCGGCGTCCAGCTGACCGTGATCGCGATCACGAGGTCGACGCCGAGAATGACCGTGGAGCCTCCCTCACCTGGCGCCGACCAGAGCGTGGCAAGGTTGGCATCCGAGATCGCCCACCAGCTCAGGTACACGAGGGAGCCGAGAACGACCCACACCGCGAATCTCCGGACGAACCGGCGCACGAAACCGATCGGCCCGAGCAGGGCGAGGCCGAGGGCGGCGGCCCCCGTCACGACCGTCCAGAGCTCCTTCCCGGCGAACCCGAAGAACTCGTCCGAGAGCGCCGTCACCGCGGCCGCGATGATGATGATCTCGAAGATCGCCCACCCGAGACACTGGGTGACGTTGAGGCCGGTTGCGAGATAGGAGCCGCGGCGGCCGAGCGGCGCGCGGAGGAGGACCATCGCCGGCACACGGCCGTCCGCTCCGATCGTTCCGGCTAGGCCGAGCATCAGATTGCCTAGGAGGCTTCCGACCAGGATCGCGACGAGCGCCTCCCGGAGCGAGAGCGCGGGCACGAGGAAGGCGGCTGCGACGAGAACGAGCAGGCTGACACCGAGGTTTCCCCAGAGAAGGGTGAGGTCGAGGGCGGAGAGCGTGCGGAGACGCTCCGGCACCGGGGTGATCCCCCACGTTCCCTCCCTCGGTTCCATCAGTCTCCCTTCGCTGGAATTACCCAGATCAGGTTCAGCGGGTCGAGGGTTCGAGCCTCCTCTCAGCGCGCTCGGCAGCGGCTCCCCGTTGATCGAACTCTAGCTAGGGCTCTTCGCCGGCCGAGACGATCAGGAGGACGCGTTCGCCCACCTCGAGTGCAGCGCCCGCCTCGGGCTCCTGGCGTAGGACTTGACCCTCAGGCGCGACGTTGGGCTCGAACGCGACCGTCACGCCGTAGCCGAGGTCCGCGAGCACCGCGCCGGCCTCGTCGCGATCCAGTCCGACGACGTCGGGCACGGTCGCGACGGTCGCCGTCCTCGTTCCGCCGGGGTCGTCGTCGAGCTCCGCGAGGACGAGGACGAGGAGCCCGACGAGGACGACCACGCCGAGGATCGCGAGCCAGAGCCAGAGGCCACGAAGCCACGGCGGCCCCGGCTCCGGCGGGACCCGCGGCGACGGGCCGATCTCGTGCTCCTCGACGAGCGTCTCTGGCACCGGGGGCTCCGGCGGTGGAGGGGGCGGACGGCGGAGTCGGAATCGCCGCGCTCGCGTCATCGCTTACGCGGACTTCGCGAGAAGACGCTCGATCCCCTGCACGGCACGTTCCAGGCTCCTCTCGGTGAAGAGGTACGGCGCGGCGTTTCGGAGCTCGTGGATCGGGCCGTCGAGCGAGTCGGACTCGTTCGCGCCGTTGAGGGCATAGCGAAGCGGGATCTCGTGGCAGACGACAAGGGTGGTCGCGTGCGACGTGTCGAGCACGTTGCGCCAGGCCTTCGCGTACCGCGCCGCTGCGTCGTCGAGGCTCTCCCCGCCGGGGAACCGATCGCCGCGGGTGTGCGCACGCTTCCACTCGCGATATTCCTCCACCGGCGAGCCGTCGAAGTCGCCCACGTCGATGTCGTCGAGCAGCGGCTCCGTCTCGAACTGGACCTCGCGGTCGCCGAGCGCGAGCGCCGCCGTCTCCCGGGTGCGGCCGAACCGCGTATGAAAGCAAATGTCGAACGGGACGTTCCCGATCTGGATGCCGAGCTGGCGCGCCTCCTCACGCCCGAGCTCCGTCAGACCGACCGGCCGCTCCGGGTTGCCGTTGACTCGACGCTCGACGTTCAACGTCGATTGAGCGTGGCGGGCTGCGACGAAGAGACGCATCAGATCACGAACTGCTCTTCCCGAACTTCGCCTCGCTCGAACCGATCGAGCGAGAAGGGAGAGAGGTCGAGCGTCGGCTCCCGCCCCGCGACGAGCTCCGCGAGGTGCTCGCCGACGGCCGGGCTCTGCTGGAACCCGTGCCCGGAGAACCCGGTTGCGTACAGGAAGCGGCGCGGCCCGGTGGACTCACCCACGATCGCGTTGTGGTCCGGGCTCATCTCGTAATAGCCCCACCACGAGCTTTGGATCGGAAGGTCGGCGAGCAGCGGAAGCCGTCTCGTAGCGGGGACGGCGAGCTCTTCGAGTGTCTGCTCGCGCCCGCCGAAGGCGAGACCGGGGCCTTCGCGGTGGAAGTAGAAGCTCGTCGTGAAGTCGATCGTCAGCGGAACCCGCTCCGGGAGGCCGGGTGCCTCCGGCGTGAAGAAGATCGACCGCCGTTCACCCTCAACCGGAACTTCGAGACCCGCGAGTGCGGCGACGTCACGCGTCCAAACGCCCGCCGTGCAAATGACGGTGTCGGTCGCGACGCGGCGGCGCTGCGTCGCGACGCTCTCGATCGCACCCGCCCGCACGTCGATTCGCTCCACCGCCTCCCTTTGAAGGATGCGCGCCCCGCGCGCTCGGGCGGCGGTGGCGTAACCCGCGACGACGGCTTCGGGCGTCGCGCGACCCGCGAGCGGGCAGTACGTCGCGCTGAGGATGCCCTCGATCTCGATCTGAGGGACGATCTCGGCGGCCTCCGCCGCCGTCAGCTCGCGCGAGCGAACGCCGTGCGCAGCCTGGAGCGCGAGCGCCGCGCGGAAGCGCTCGACGTCAACGGCGTTGTCGAGGAGGAAAAGGTAGCCGCATCGCTCGAACGCGATGTCGACGCCGAACCGCTCGCCGAACGTCTCGAACTCGGCGAGCGAGCGGAGCGCGATCCTGATGTTGAGCGCGTCCGCGAAATGTGCGCGGATGCCGCCGGCCGACCGGCTCGTCGAGCCGGAGCCGAGCGTGTCGCGTTCGATCAGGACGATGTCCGTGATCCCGAGCTCGGTGAGGTGGTAGGCGGCGCTCGCGCCCATCGCGCCGCCCCCGATCACGACGACCTCGGCGCTCTCCTGGCCCACGGCGGCGATCGTAGTAGGCTCGCGCTCGTGCGTGGCGGACATCTCGGCAGCGTTTGGCGCGAGCTTCCGCCCGGCGGATTCGAATCGATCCACCGCTCGCCCGGTCTCGAGCTCGAGGTCTACCAGCTCGTCGCCCCGGAGCCCGACCGCCAGCAGCCGCACGAGGACGACGAGGTCTACGTCGTCCTTCAGGGTCGCGGCATTCTCGACCTCGAGGGCGAACGCTTCCCGGCTGAGGAGGGAGACGTGCTCTTCGTCCCGGCGCGTGCGGAGCACCGGTTCGTCGAGTACGAGCGGCTCATGCTCCTCGTCGTCTTCGTGCGCCCCCGCTCGTGAACGCCGAAGTTCCCGAAGCCGGGTAACGCGCGTGAGGGTTTCGGCACGTTCGTGTGCGCCTCTTGGCACGATGGTGACTGTCCCTGGGACAGTCACCAATTGGCGCGGAGGCACGGTTCGTGGTAAGGCGCTCCGCGCTAGCGCCGCGCGCGGCGTCGACGAACGGCCCGGCCGTCGTTTCGTCGAGTACGCGACGGCGACGCTCCTCGTCGCCCTCGCCCACCGCTCGTGAAGGTCCTCGTCACCGGGGCAACCGGATTTCTCGGGCGTCACCTCGTTCCGCTGCTCGTCGCTCGCGGCGACGACGTACGGGCGCTCGTGCGTCCGGAGACGGACGACCGTCCGCTCCGCAAGCTCGGCGTCGACGTGGCGCGCGGTGCAATCAACGAGGCCGATGCGGTTCGGCGAGCCGCCGCCGACCGGGAGCTCGTGTTCCACGCGGCCGGCGTCGTCGCCCACGAGCGGCGTGATGCAAAGCGGCTCTGGACCGTGAACGTCGACGGCGTCCGTAACGTGCTGGGCGCGCTCGAGCCCGACGCACGGCTCGTTCACGTCGCGAGCCTGTCGACGATCGGTCCCGCACCGTCGCCGGATCGGCCGGCACACGAGGAGCAGCCGTACTCCGAGGAGGCCGGACGCCTCCCCTACGTGGCGTCGAAACGGGCGGGCGAGCGGCTCGTCCTGGACGCGGTCGCCGCCGGAACGGACGCCGTGATCGCGAACCCGTGCTTCCTGCTCGGCCCGGACGACCCGTACCGCGTGTCGACGTGGCCCGTCTACCGGTACCTGCAGGGAACGCTCCGTATCCACACGGCAGGCGGGTTGTCGGTCGCCGACGTACGTGACGTTGCTGCCGGAATCGTCTCGCTCGCTGACCGCGGCCGCACCGGCGAGCGCTACATCCTGACCGGCTCCGACGGAAACTTCAGCTGGCGCGACTTCTTCGAGCGCATTGCCGCCGTCACGGGTGTCCGCCGCCGTATGGTCGGCCTACCTCCGCCCATGGTTCGCGTCGGATCTCGGATCGTCCCGTGGCCGGTGAAGCCGGGCGAGATCCGCCTCGCGACGTTCTGGTGGTTCGCGACGCCGGCGAAGGCCGAGCGCGAGCTCGGGTTCGCGAGTCGGCCCGCGGACGAGACGATCGCGGATACCGCCGGGAACTACATGTAGGGGCCGGCGCGGCCGGCGCGGCGCGGCGCCTACGAATCCTCCGCGGGCAGCGGCTTCTGGTCCCAGTCCGAAGTGAGGACGGTTCCCGGAGGCGCGCCGATCGCGAGGATCGCGGTGTCCGGTGACGCCCGCGCCCGGCCGCGGGAAGGTAGGAGAGGTGCGCCGTCCGAAAGCGCAGGTCGTCCGACGCGCGCGGCGTGCGTCGGCCCTACGACATCGGCACCTGGCGAAGGACCTTCGGCTCGATACGGTCGAGGATCTCCGTCAGGCTCTCGCCCGTCGCAGTGATGCCGTGGTTTCGAAGCCCGATGACGGCGTGCGACGGATCCGGCTCCTGGTCGAGGAGCTCGGCCACGCTCGTTGCCAGCTCGGCCGTCCCGCAGGGGAAGTTGATGTCCGTCGCCGGAATGTCCTGCATCCACGCGTGCACGTGCAGGATTGCCCCCACGTCCGGATGCGCCTGATAGATCATCCAGTGCTCGATCGCGTCGACGGAGACCCGACGCGGCTCGACGTTCGGCGGGACACTCAGGACCATCTTGTTCTGCTCGGCGGCGTAGTCGGACACGAGGAGGATGTCCCGCCCTGGGATGTCGAGCTTCGTCTTGTCGACGCCGCTCGCACTCATCCAGAAGCGGCGATCGTCCTTGCGCTGCGAAAGGTTTCCGTACGAGAGCCCGCCGATCCCGTAAAGCCGCTTGACATGGCGAAGATCCTGCTCGTCGAGGAGCTCCTCGATCGGGAACGGGGCCGGGAGGAGGTCGAGGTCGCCCATCCGCTTCCCAGCTTCCCTGATCTCCTCCGTGATCTCGTCGCCTTCCCAGAGCTCACGCTCGAGGTCGGTCCGGAAGTCGTTGTCAATCACGAGCTTGGAGAGCGCGAGCGGCGCGAGCCGCTCGATCACGCCCTCCGCGAGTCCGTGCTGACCGTCCTCGGCGTGAACTCCGTAGTGGCCGCGCTCCATCGTCGTGAACCAGACGCCCTGGTTCGGGACGTAGCAGAGGACGATGTTCGCGAGCGCTCGGACGAGGAGCGGGTAGTTGGTCTTCAGAATGTCATCGGGAATCGCCGCCTGTTCGTGAATCGCGGCGACGAATGTCCCGCGGGAGCGGCGCCGGAACGGCTTCGGATCTTCGGGGTCGATCAGATTGAGGACGAGATC
>JALZEM010000171.1 GCA_030862005.1 Actinomycetota bacterium
ACCGCTCGGGCGGGGGCGCGTCCTTGACCCGGTCGTAAATGCGCTTCGCGATCGCCTCGGTGACCGCTTCCGTCGTCGCGTCCCCGGGCGGTCCGAACGTCCCGACGTAGTACGCGAACGGCCCGTCAGTGAACCCGATCTCGTATGTGTCGAAGGGCTCACCCTCCTCGCCGGTCCGCCGGAGCGCTTCCGCGGTCACGAGCCGGCGAACGCCCTTCGCGGCGGAGATTCCGTCCACCTCGAACTCGCTGATCGTGACGGCACATTTCCCCGGACACGGCTGGCTCCCGTCCTCGTGGTACCAGTCGACGGCATCGCGCGCCCCCTCGTCGGACTCGAACTGGACGACGCCCATGACGGCGTGCGGGTCGCCTCGAGAGTGCTCCCCGTCGCTCCCCGGCAGGAACCGCGTGCCGACGATCGCGCGAATGAATCCGGCCTCGGTCAGGAACTCCTTGGCCTCCGCCGGGGTCGCGCTGACCAGCCGTTGGTGGGTGTGCTCGACGAACTCGTCAACGTTGCCCGAGCTGTGTCTGCCGCCCTCGACCGGGTCGGGCTTATACCCGGGCGCGTCGCCGGCCTGGATGAAGCGCTGGTCGAGCGTGAGCGGATCCGCCTCGTCGCCGCCGCCGCACGCCGCGACACCGAGCACCGCAGCGAGGGCCAGCACGAGGAATCCGGTGCGCACGGGCCCCGGATTCTACTTCGCATACACCGTAGGTCGATCGACAGTCCTGGCCGCGTGCGTCGATTTCTTCGAGGCATTCTGGAGGCCTCGCGCCAGCGCGCGGCGCAAAAACGGCCGCCAGTTCGCCTAAGCGGGTAGAAAGTTCCGGTAGAAAGAGGCGCCCAACGCGCATGGTTAGGCGCCTCTCGCTAGAACATCGTGTTCTGGTTCGCGGCCCGCTCCGGAATCTGCTGGAGAACGTCCCAGTGCTCGACGACCTTGCCGTTTGCGTCTAGGCGGAAGATGTCGATTCCGGCGTACTCGAGGTCGCCCGGCCACCACTGGTGGCAGTGGAGGATCACGTGCTCGCCCTCGGCGAATGCTCGCTTGAACTCCACGCACTTGCCCGGGTACTCGCGCGCCATCCGCTCGAAGTACTCGATGAACGATTCCTTCCCGTCGCCGACGTGCGGGTTGTGTTGCGTGTAGTTCTCACCGACGTAGCGCTCGATCGCCTCGCGCGGGCGTGACTCGTTGAACATCAAGTCGTAGAACGCCTTGACCGTCTCCTTGTTTCGTTCGAGGCGGTCCGTCATCCGCCGGCGATCGCCCCCACGAGCCTGATCTCTTCGTGGCCGTCGAGCTCAGACTCGAGGCCGCCGCGCTCACGGACATCGACGCCGTCGACGTAGACGTTGACGAGCCGCCGGAGGCTGCCGCGTTCGTCGAAGAGCCGGTCCGAAACGGGAAGGGCGCGGAGGGCCTCCTCGACGGTCGCCGCTTTGAGCTCGAAGCGGCCTTGGCCGCCCGCTTCGGCAGCGAGGAGCGCGGGGAGCGCGATTACGACCATGTCCCGACCTCGACCGACAGGACGGGGGGAAGATCGCGCGCGACCTCATTCCACGTCCTGCCCTCGTCCGCCGACGCGAATACCGAGCCGCTTTGGGTTCCGAGGTAGACGCCGAACGGATCGAGCCTGTCCGACGCGAGCCCTTCGCGCAATACCATCGTCCACGCGCGTTCAGGAAGTCCCTGCGTCGAGAGCGCCCAGCTCGCGCCGCCGTCCGTCGTCCTGTAGACGCCGAGCCGGCCGCCCGAAGTCACGCGGTACTCGGCCCCCGTGATCGGGACGACGAACGCGGTGTCGGGATCGCGCGGGTGGAGGGTGAGCGCGAATCCGAAGTCGCTGGGAAGGCCGTTCCCGTCGAGGCGCTCCCACGAATCGCCGGCATCGTCCGTCCGATACACGCCGCAGTGGTTCTGTTGCCAGAGCCGCTCGGAGCCTGCGTCGTGGAGGAGCACCTTGTGCACGCACTGCCCGAGCTCCGGGTACGGGTCGGGAAGAAAGTCGGCGGCCGTGCCGGAGTTGGCCGGTGACCAGGTCTCGCCGCCGTCGTCGCTTCGGAACACGCCTGCGGCAGAGATCCCGATGTACAGACGCTTCGGATTCGCCGCGTCGAGCTGAATCGAGTGGCAGCACATGCCGCCGGCTCCCGGATGCCAGCGGTCGCGAGTCGGATGGTCGACGACACCTCGGACCCCTTCCCATCGCTCGCCGCCGTCACTTGAACGAAAAAGCACACCGGGCGCGGCGCCGAGCCAGAGCGTCCCAGGCTCGCTCTCGAGCCCCGGCTCTACGTGCCACGTGCGTTCGAGCTCGAGCCCTGAGTCTTCAGCTAGCCCAAGCTCCTCGGCCCGGGTCCAGCTCGTCCCGTCGTCGTGCGAACGATGCACCGTCGCGCCGTACACCTCGTGGTTCGTGCACGCATGGAGCGTCCGGTCCCGCGGATCGACGATCGCGTGGTAGACCGACCACCCCTCGAGAACCGGGTCGCGAAGCGTCCACCGCGTACGGCCCTCGTCGCTCTCGAGGAGGAAGAGCCCCTTCTTCGTTCCGGCGAGAACGACGACGCGCACGACGCAAAGCCTTCCAGATCGTGGCGCTCGCAGCACGGGGACGACGGCGACGCCGGTGCCCGCAGGCCCGCTCCTCGCAGGGTGATTTCGGCCAGCGCGGGCGCGCATCCGACGCTTCTCCCTGCTCGTTAGAGTGAACCTCGAGTGACCGCACCGTCCGTCCACGAGGCGTTCGACCTCCGCGACCTGCTTCCCGCGCCCGAACCTCGTGAACAGAAGTGGGTGAAGGTCATCGACCAGACGAAGTGCATCGGATGCCACGCCTGCACGATCGCTTGCAAGTCGGAGAACGAGGTGCCGCTGTCCGTGACGCGGACGTACGTCAAGAGCGTCGACGTCGGCGCCTTCCCGCAGGCTCACCGGGCGTTCCAGGTAACTCGCTGCAACCAGTGCGACGATGCCCCCTGCGTCACGGCTTGTCCGACGAGCGCGATGTTCGCGCGCCCGGACGGGATCGTCGACTTCGACAAGTCCCTCTGCATCGGCTGCAAGGCCTGCATGGCCGCCTGTCCCTACGACGCGATCTTCATCAACCCGCAAGACCATTCCGCGGAGAAGTGCAACTTCTGCTCGCATCGGATCGACGCCGGGCTCGAGCCCGCATGCGTCGTCGTGTGCCCGGTCGAGGCGATCCTCGTCGGCGACCTCGCGGATCCTGCGTCGAAGGTTTCCGACATCGTCCACCGAGACGGAGTGGAGGTCCGCCGGCCTGAGAAGGAGACGCGGCCGAAGCTTTTCTACAAGGGGGCGACGCAGACCACGCTCGACCCGCTCGCGGCCCGACGTCCCGAGGGCGGCCTCTTCATGTGGTCCGAGCAGGGAGAGTTCCCCCAGCAGGTCACCTCCGGCGCCCCGGCACCGTGGAACAGCTCCGCGGCGGCGCTGCTCTCGTATGACGTGCCCCACCGGGCGCCCTGGGACTGGCGCGTCAGCCTCTACACCTGGACGAAGTCGATAGCCGCGGGCGCGTACCTCGCCGGCCTGCTCGTCGTGCTCGCGGGGGTCGCGGCGTCGACGAGTCCGCTCTGGCTGTGGGCGGCTCCCCTCATCGCGGGTGTCTCTCTCGCGGCGACGGGCGCGATCCTCATCTGGGACCTCGAGCATCCGGAGCGCTTCCACTACGTCTTCACGCACCCTCAGTGGCGAAGCTGGCTCGTCCGAGGGGCCTTCGTCATCGGCGCGTACTCGCTCGCGCTCGGCCTGCACGTTCTGCTCGGCGTGGCCGGGGCAGACGAGCCGCAGCCCTGGCTCGGCGTCGTTGGAGCGCCGCTCGCGGCAGCCACGGCGGTGTATACCGCGTACCTCTTCGCCCAGGCGAAGGGGCGCGACCTCTGGCAGAACCCCCTGCTGCCGCCGCACTTGCTCGTCCAGGCCGTGCTCGCGGGCGCGGCTGCGCTTCTGCCGTTCGCCGCGTGGCTGGACGACGGCGCCGTCGAGCTTCTCGCGTGGCTCGTGGCGGGATCGGCGCTGACGCATCTCGTGTTTGTGTTCGGCGAGATCAGCCTCACGCACACGACGGCGCACGTGCACCTCGCCATGCGCGAGCTGACGCGTGGCCGGTACGCGTCGTTCTTCTGGGCGGGCACCGCTCTCATCGTCGTCGCGCTCGCCGCGCCCTGGATCGGCGTCGCAGCCGCGCCATTCGCGCTCGCAGGCCTCCTGGCCTACGAGCACGCGTACGTCCAATCGGGCCAGGCTGTTCCGCTCGCGTGAACCTCGAGGCCTTGAACGAGCGCGTGAGCGCGGCAAAGCAAGAGACGCTTGCCCGTGGCGAGACGTTCTATCCCGGGCCGAGCCGCGTTCACCTCGCAGCCTTCCCGCCGAAGGAGCGCTGGGACGACTGGGTCGAGATCGGGCCCGCGCGTGAGGAGCGTCGCTTCATGCTCGTCCCGACGACCTGCTTCAACTGCGAGTCGGCCTGCGGCCTGCTCGCGTACGTCGATCGGGAGACGCTTCAGGTGCGGAA
>JALZEM010000240.1 GCA_030862005.1 Actinomycetota bacterium
ATGACGTGCCGCCTGAAGCCGATCAGCGGGATCGGCTCGTCCGGGAAGCGGACGCCGCGCTCGATCGCGTACGGGAAGCGCATGACGCCGGCCGCCTCGTCGTAAACGGCGATGTCGACGACCTGCGCGTCGAAACCGTCGCGGAGCTGGTCGCCGACCACGTCATAGATCGCCTGCAGCTCAAGTTCGCCGGCAAGTGCCTCCTGGACGCTGTTGATGAGCGCCAGCTCGGCGTTGCGCCGCCGCGTCTCCTCGATCGCCCGCGCGCGGGAGAGGGCGGCGCCGACATGCTGACCGACGAGGGCAAGGAGCTCCTTGTCCTCGTCGGTGTAGCGAACGTCCTTCGTGTACGACTGCACGACCAGGACCCCCACCGGCCGCCGCTCGGACTTGAGCGGGACGCCGAGCCAGTTGGACTCATCGCTGGTGGCGCCGACCTGCTCGATCTCGCCTTGCTCGATCAGCTCCCGCATCCGCTCGTACGTGAGGAGCTGCGGCTCGCCGGTGCGGAGAACGTACGCGGTCGTCCCCCTCGCGTTGCCGCTACCGAACGCGTCCCACTGGTTCGGGTCGGGAATATCCAGGTCGACCTCGTCGACGTAGTAGGGCCAGCTGATCAGCTGGCGCTCCTCGTCGTAGAGCGCGATGAAGAAGTTGTCGGCGTACATCAACCCGCCGACGACGGCGTGCACCGATCGGTAGAACTCCTGCATGTCCTGTGCCGCGCTCGCGAGCTCGGCGATCTGGTAGAGGGCGGCCTGGACCTTTTCGGCGTGGCGGCGCTCGGCGTCTACGGTCTCGAGCTCCGCCAGCCCGCGGCGCGCCTCGGCGAGCTCCGAAGAGAGGTCGGCGTCAGGGGTCATCGACGCTCAATCGCGGCGGGCGAAACTCCAAGACGCCGCGGGCACGAGACACATCCCTCCGCAATTCGGTCTTCCACGAGGCAAGTATCGCTGCGCGGCGAGTGGATCGTCCAGGCAGGGGCCTGACGAGGCCGTAGGGGTACCTCCCGGCATTGCCACCGTGCTGCCGCGAGCGGCGCGACGAGAGGAAATACCTGCTCAGGGGCAACCCTCATTCCACATGGATGTACGGACCAGCGCGCGTCGGCGTCGCGACCCGCGAAAGATGGTCGGTAAGCGGTGTGCAGCTTCTCGCGCCGCCTTCGGGAGTGACGCCCTTCCACGCCGAAGGGAATGACGCGCGGGATGCGAGTGGCCACCTTCAGGCCTCGAGACAGCGACCCCAGCCGCCGGCTCGATCCGCGTTACCGGCGTGATTGACAGACGCTAGTAGGTGCCAGAAGAGTGCATGGGGCTCGAGCGCCACGAGTGCGACTACGACGGACGCGTGTCTCACCGGGCGAGCGATCGCGCGGCTTCGAGAAGCTCGTCGAAGTCGGGGATCTCGCCGGTCTCGTAACGCCACGCTCCGCGAACGACTCGCTCGCCGTCGATCAGAAACGCCGACCGCTCGGCGACGCCCTGCAGGCCGCGATAGCCGCGCCCGATCCCGAACCCGCGGACCGCCTCGCCGTTCCAGTCCGAGAGGAGCGGGACCTCGAGGTCGAGCGCCTCCCGCCACGCGACGTGCGACCATGGGCTGTCGCGAGAGATGCCGAACGCGGAGACGCCTGCCGCTTCGAAGTCCGACCTCCTGTCACGCAGGAGGAGCATCTCGTCCGTTCAGGTGCTCGACCAGTCGAAGAGGTAGAAGAGGAGCAGGAGCCGCTCGCCCGCCGGTGCGAGGTCGTGCAGCCGCACGGGCTCCTTCGGTGCCAGCCAGAGCTCGACGTTGGGCGCGCGCTCCCCGGCGCCGATCACGCGGCCTTGGCAGGCGCCTCGACCTGCTCGGTCGCATCGGCGATCTCGCGCACGACTTCGCCGATGTCGCGGTTGGCGTTGAAGATGCGGCGCTGGCGGTCGGCACCGTTTCCGCGGCTCATGATCTCGCGGATTCCCTCGAGCTCGCGGTCCGACCCCAGCTCCCTCGCGTGCGGCTCGATCTCGCGTAGCGTCCTCCGGATGAGCTGGGCGACCGGCACGCGGTTCCGCCGGCCCGTCACGAGATCCATCACCGGCGCCTCGAGCCCATACCGGCCCGCGAGCCACTTGTTTTCCGTCACGAGCATGCGGTGGAACGACGGCAGCTCCTCGCCCGCGTCGTCACGCTCCGAGTACCACTTCACGAGCGACTGGATGTACGCCGCGACCGCGACCGAATCTTCGATCCGGGTGATGGAGTCCATGACGCGCATCTCGATCGTGCCCCACTTCGGGTGCGGGCGGATGTCCCACCAGATGTGCGTGTAGTCCGCGATGCACCCCGTCTTCTCGAGCTGGCCGACGACCTCCGCGTACTCGGTGTAGTTGCGGAAGCGCGGCGGGACGCCGGAGCGGGGGAACGCCGCGAACACCATCTGTCTCGTCGACTCGAGGCCCGTCAGCTCGCCTCGCCAGAACGGCGAGCTTGCGGAGAGCGCGAGCAGGTCGGCCAGGTGGACGAGGAGCGCGTTCAGGATCCTGATTGCCTTCTCCGGGTCGTCGACGGCGACGTGGACGTGCATCCCGAAGATGAGCTCGCGGCGCGCCACGTATTGAAGCTGGTCGACGAGGTTTCGGTACCGGTCACGCGCCGTAATCCGCTGGCGCTCGAACAGGCTGAATGGGTGTGTTCCGGCGGATCCGACTCGCAGGTTCTGGTCGCGCCCGAGGTGCGTGACATAGCCGCGGAGCTTCCGAAGCTCCGCGTCGACATCGGCGGCGTTGTGGCAGACCGGCGTCGAGATCTCGAGCACCGACTGCATGAGCTCCGGCGCAATGCGTGCCTGGAACTCCTCCTCGTGGATTGCGCTCAGCACGGTGTCGATGTGCTGCACGAGATCCATCGTGTCGGGGTCGAGAAGCATGTACTCCTCCTCGACGCCGAGGGTGAAGGGGTCGCTCTGACCGTACTTGTGATCGAGGACGCTTCCGCCCGCGGCGAAGCTCTCGCCTGTGATCGAGGCGGGGTAGAGCTGGAAGCTCTGGCGCTCCTCCATCCGGAAACTTTACCCGTGCGGCGAGTGGATTTCGCTAGGCCGGCGCGACTACGGCTTCGGCTTCGATCTCGACGAGCCAGCGCGGATCGACGAGCTCCTTCACGGTCAGCGTCGTGTTCGCGGGCCTGATGTCGGAGAAAGCCTCGCCGTGCGCGCGCCCGACCTCCTCGAAGTCCTCCGTCCGCACGAGGTAGACGCGCGTCCTGACGACGTCCGTTAGCGACGAGCCTGCCTCCTCGAGCGCCCGCGCGATGATCTCGAGGC
>JALZEM010000279.1 GCA_030862005.1 Actinomycetota bacterium
CGCCTCGTTCAGGCGGGAATGGACGCGGCCCGCCTCAACTTCTCGCACGGAACGCACGCGGACCACGCGACGCGGATCGAGCTCGTCCGTGCGACCCAGGAGCGGGCCGGCCGCCCACTCGCCGTCATCGCAGACCTGCAAGGGCCCAAGCTTCGTGTCGGGACGCTTCGGGAGCCGCGCGAGCTCGAAACGGGCGAGGAGATCACCGTCGTCCCCGAGGGCGGAGGCGATGGCGGTCTGCCGGTCAGCCCGCCGGTGCTCAGCGAGGTCCTGCGTCCGGGCGACAACGTTCTGATCGACGACGGCCTCGTCCGGCTGCGCGTCGACGCCGTCAACGGCGGGACCGTCCGGGCGACGGTCCTGGCCGGGGGCAAGGTCAGCTCGAAGAAGGGCGTGAACGTCCCGGGTGTGCCGCTCCCCGTTCCGTCGGTAACCGACAAGGACAAGGCCGACCTCGAGTTCGCGCTCGGCCTCGGCGTCGACTACGTCGCGCAGTCGTTCGTCCGCTCGGCGAACGACGTCAGACAACTCCGCGAGCTCCTCCACGAGGCGGGCTCGAACGCGCTCACGATCGCCAAGATCGAGAAGGCCGAAGCGGTCGATGACCTCTCCGGGATCCTTCGCCTCGCGGACGCCGTCATGGTCGCGCGAGGCGACCTCGGTGTCGAGATCGGCCCAGCCGAAGTCCCGCTCGTGCAGAAGCGCATCCTCCGTGCGGCGCTGACGTACGGCAAGCCTGCGATCACGGCGACGCAGATGCTCGAGTCGATGCTCCAGCAGCCCGAGCCGACGCGCGCCGAAGCGAGCGACGTCGCGAACGCGATCCTCGACGGGACGTCGGCGCTCATGCTTTCGGGCGAGACCGCGGTCGGAAACTACCCGATCGAGAGCGTCGAGACGATGGATCGCATCGCGCGTGCGGTCGAGCCGAGCCTCGGCTACCGTCACGAGGTCGCAAGGGACGCGGACGATCCGTACGCGACCGTGGGCGAGGCGATGTCGAACGCGGCCTGCAACATCGCCGAGGTGCTCGGCGCCGCGGCGATCCTGGTCCCGACATACAGCGGGCGCACCGCCTCAGCCGTCGCGCGCCACCGCCCGACCCGGCCCATCATCGCGGCGACGCACAAGCGCTATGCGGCGCAGCAGCTGGCCATCGAGTGGGGCGTCGTCTCCACGGAGATCGAGGAATGCGTAGACGTCGAGCAGCTCTGGGCGCGGACGCTCGATGCGTCGCGTGCGACGGGGATCGTCGCGCCCGGAGACCGCGTCGTGATTACGGCCGGGACGGCCGTAAACGTGCCGGGCACGACGAACCTGATCAAGGTCGAGACCGCATAGCGCAGGAAGGAGGACGGGGCCGTCGGGCGAACAACCGACGTCCATGGCCCGTCGCCGCCGACCGACGCGTTCGGCGCTCGCGCTGCGCTGGCTCGGAGCGAGCGTGCTCCTGCTGATCGCGTTCGCGTACGTCCAGCCCCTGCGCGCATATCGGGAGGCCCGGGCGGACGTCGCGGAGCGGAAGGCCGAGGTCGCGGCGCTCGAGCGCGAGCGGAGGATCCTCGACGACCGCCTCGCGGTTGCGCGCACGGACGATTTCATCGTGCGCGAGGCGCGCAGGCTCACGCTCGTCCGTCCGGGTGAGCGCCTCTTCATCGTCACCGGAATGACCGAAAGCCCGTGATCGGATCCGCTCTTCGAGCGGGAGAGAAGGGTGTTCCCGGGCACACATGGTTTCCCGTGGGCCCGGATACGATGATTCGATGGACGACGTCGGAGTCGTTTCCTGGCAACTCGGGCGCCCGGCGCGCGCGCTTCGCGGGGTTGCGGTCCGCTGCGCGTACGGATTTCCCGCCGTCACGGAGCAGCAGCCGTACGGAGACGACGGGCGGCCGTTCCCGACGACGTACTACCTGACGTGCCCCTGGCTCGTCAGTGCCGTCTCGCGCCTCGAGGCGGGCGGCGGCGTCCGGCGCTTCGCCGAGCTGGCCGCGTCGGATCCGGAGCTCGCCGGGAGCCTCGAGCGCGCCGACGCCGAGCAGCGGAGAATCCGGCCGGAGCTCGAGGTCGGGATCGGCGGGTCAC
>JALZEM010000310.1 GCA_030862005.1 Actinomycetota bacterium
CGTCGTGGCTGCGCGGAAATGGTGCGGCGGGGATCTACGGTCTCATGGAGGACGCCGCGACGGCCGAGATCGCGCGTTCACAGGTCTGGCAGTGGGTGCGTCACGGCGTCGAGCTCTCCGACGGTCGACCCGTCACGGACGACCTCGCGCGGTGGGCCGCTGACGAGGAGCTCGAGCGGATCCGTGCCGAGGTCGGAAACGACGAGTGGTTCTACGCGCAGGGGCGCCCCGACGAATCTCGTGCCCTCTTCGAACAGGTCGCTCTCGGGGAGGACTTCGTGGACTTCCTGACGCTACCCGCGTACGAGAAGCTGCTCGAGCTCGAATAACGGCGGCAAGCCTGCGGAGCGCGCCACGGCGTCGAACCGGACGCCTGGTCGGGCTTGGGCGTGCGGAAGCTATCGATGGTCGCGCGTTGGCCCGGTTGCCTCGTCCTCCTGGTGGCTGTGCGAACGGCGGAGCGACTCCTCTTCGAGCGTCCGCTCGGCCGGCTCGTCGGGGGCATCGCTGGTTGCCGGCTCCGGGCCGACCGTTTGCGCGTGCACCGACGTCTGCGGTTCTTCAGGCTCTGAGGGCTCCGGCGCCGCGGGTGCGTCATGCTCGTGGCTCACGAGCGACGTGTACCCGAAGGTGAAAGTGGCGAAAACGACAGTCGCTATGCTCCGAAGGGGTGGATCTCTCGCAGCTTGAAGACCTGAATTCGGGCTTCGTTCAGGAGCTTTTCGTCCAGTATCTGACCGCGCCCGAATCGGTCGACCCCGCCTGGCGCGCGCTGTTCGAGTCGGCACCCGCCGGTTTCCTCGAGAACCTGCCGCTCGTCGAGCGGCTCCGGGAGCTCGGCGCCGACGGGATCGGGGGGAACGGTGCTGCGCAGGCGCCGGTCGCCCCGCCGGCCGTCGCCCTCGACCAGGAGCTCCTCGGCGGCGTCGCGGCCGCGATGGCGCTCGTCAAGGCGCATCGGATGCACGGGCATCTCGCGGCGCGACTCGATCCGCTCGGGAGCGAGCCGATCGGCGATCCTGCCCTCGAGCCCGAACGGCTCCAGCCGAAGCTGACGCCCGAGCTCCAGGCGCGTATCCCGGCGCGCCTGCTTCGCGTCCATGTTCCCGCCGAGACCCTCGCCGACGCGCTTCCGCTCCTGCGCGAGACCTACTGCGGGACGATCGCATACGAGATCGAACACATCTCGGACCACGAGCAGCGCGTGTGGCTTCGGCAGGCGATTGAATCGGGCGCGCACCGATCGGGATTCTCCACCGAAGCGCAGAAGGGGCTCCTCGCGCGGCTCTCCGAGGTCGAGGGCTTCGAGCGGTACCTCCGCCGCGCGTTCCTTGGCCAGAAGCAATTCTCGATCGAGGGCCTCGATGTGATGGTGCCGATGCTCGATCAGGCGATCGAGCTTGCCGCCGGCGGTGGTGCCGAGACCGTCGTGCTTGGGATGGCGCACCGCGGCCGCCTCAATGTGATCGCGCACACAGTCGGACGACCGTACGACGTGATCCTGCGTGAGTTCGAGGGAGAGCGGCTGATCGAAGCCGTCACGCACGACCTCGAGGGTGGGACCGGGGACGTCAAGTACCACTACGGATCCGAAGGCGTTCGAAAGACGGGCTCCGGAGACGTCGTCGTCCGGCTCGCCTCGAACCCGAGCCACCTCGAGTACGTCGACCCCGTTGTCGAAGGGACGACTCGCTCGTTGCAGACCGATCACGAGAATCCGGAAGGACACCACGACCCGAGCGCCGCGATGGCCGTCCTCATCCACGGTGACGCCGCGTTTCCGGGACAGGGCGTGGTCGCCGAGACGCTCAACCTGCAGGCACTCGATGGGTACTCGACCGGCGGAACCCTTCACGTCATCGCGAACAACCAGGTTGGGTTCACCACGGATCCCGCCGAGGGCCGCTCGACGCGGTATTCGAGCGACGTCGCCAAGGGTTACGACATCCCGATCATCCATGTGAACGCCGACGACGCCGAAGCGGCGATCGCGGGGATCCGGCTCGCTATGGCCTACCGTGATCGCTTCGCGCAGGATGTCGTCGTCGACCTCGTCGGCTACCGCCGGTTCGGACACAACGAGGGCGACGAGCCCGCGTTCACGCAGCCGCTCATGTACACGACCATCGAGAGTCATCCGACCGTCCGCGAGCAATACGCTGCGACGCTCGTCGAGCGCGGGGTCGTCTCGAAGGAGGAGGCCGACGACCTCGTGGCTTCGGTGCAGGAGCGGATGCGCATGGCGCACGAGGCCCTGAAGACCTCGCTGACGGCGCGCGGGAATGGTCCGCACAAGGAGAAGAAGCCCTCGCGGGTCGGCACCGAAGAGCCGTCAACCGCGGTCGCCGCCGACCGACTCCAGGAGCTGAACCGCCGGCTGCTCGCCGTTCCCGACGGGTTCACCGTCCATCCGAAGCTCATGAAGCAGCTCGAGCGGCGGCTCGAGACGGTGGGCGAGGAGGGCGGGATCGACTGGGCTCAAGCCGAAGCATTCGCCTTCGGAACGCTCGTGGGTGACGGTATTGCGGTCCGCCTGACGGGGCAGGACACCGAGCGCGGCACGTTCGCACACCGTCACCTCGTCCTCCACGACGTGCGGACGGGCGACACGTGGACGCCGATCCAGCACCTCCCGGACGCGAAGGCTCCGATCCAGGTCTACAACTCTCCGCTCTCGGAGATCGGCGCGCTGGGGTTCGAGTACGGCTATGCGGCGGCGTGTCCGAATGACCTCGTCCTCTGGGAGGCGCAGTTCGGAGACTTCGTGAACAGCGCGCAGGTGATCGTCGACCAGTTCATCGTCTCGAGCCTCTCCAAATGGGGCCAGAGCTCGCGCCTCACGCTTCTCCTTCCGCACGGGTACGAGGGCAACGGCCCCGAGCACTCGAGCGCGCGCGTGGAGCGGTTCATGCAGATGGCTGCTCAGGAGAACATCCGGATCGTCAACTGCACGACGGCGGCGCAGTACTTCCACGTTCTCCGACGCCAGGCGACGCATCCGAAGCCGAGGCCGCTCGTCCTGCTGACGCCCAAAAGCCTGCTCCGCCTCAAGCAGGCGACCTCGACGCTCGAGGAGCTCAGCGGCGGCTCGTTCCGCCCCATGCTCGACGACCCTGCGCTGGACGACGATGGCCGGATGCGGACGCAACGCCTCGTCCTCT
>JALZEM010000325.1 GCA_030862005.1 Actinomycetota bacterium
GCCGAGCAGCGGCACGCCGGCGGCGGCGAGCGCGGCCCGGGACGCGGCGACGTTCCGCTCGCCGATGTTGACGCCGCCGGTCGGGAGCAGCGACGCGAACATGCTGGCGCCGCCGACGAGCCGCCCGCCGATCCCGCCGTTGCAGCCGAGCCCCTTCATCTCCGCCAGCAGCAGCGGCACGGCAGCCGAGGGGAACTTCGCGCGGTTGCTCCGGTCGCGCGCCATGCTCTCGCTCGGCAGCAGTACGTGCGCGAGCCCGCCGACGCGCGTCGCTGGGTCGTAGAGCGCGATTGCGACGCACGAGCCGAGGCCCACGGTCGCGATCACCGTGTCGCCGTCACGGGCGACCGCGAAGTCCGCCACCTTCACGCGAAGGGTGCTCACAGGCGGCGGAAGATCCTGGCCCGCGCGTCGACGGCGGCGAAGCCGCGGCGCGCGTCGCCGAAGAGCGTTTCGACCATGCCGAGCACGAGGTAGCCGCCCGGCGCGAGCGCCGCGTGAAAGTGCTCGAAGAGCCGCTCCTGCGACGCGCGGTCGAAGTAGATCAGGACGTTGCGGCACGCGACGAGCGCGAAGCCGGAGCCCGGCGTCGGGTGTTGCAGCAAGTCGTTCGGCTCGAAGCGAACGAGGCGCCGCAGCTCCCGCGAGACGCGGTACGGCGGCGGCCCGGCGCTGAAGTAGGCCGACCGGACGTCGGCCGGAACTTCCTCGAACGCGGCCTCGGAGTAGGCGCCGTCCGCCGCCGCCTCGAGGCTTGGGCCGTGCACGTCCGTCCCGAGGACGTCGACGCGGGTCAGCGCGCTCGTCGCCCCGCGGGCGGCGGCGTGGCGGTGAAAGAGCGCGGCGAGCGAGTACGCTTCCTCGCCCGACGCGCACCCGGCGCTCCAGACCCGCAGCCGCCGCGCGGTCCAGTTCCACAACTCGGGCACCACACGCTCGGCGAGCACCGAGAAGACCTCACCGTTCCGGAAGAGGCGCGTGACGTTGATCGTCAGCGCGTCGATCAGCCGCTCGTATTCGAGGGCATCACCGTCGAGGACGCGCGCGTAGTCCTCGTAGGTGTGGACGCCCTTCGCGCGCATGCGCACGGCGATCCGGCGGCGGAGGCAGCGCTCCTTGTAACTCGCGCAGCCGAAGCCGCGCTCGCGAAAGACCTTCTCCGTGAGCATGCGGAAGGAGCCGTCGTCGCCCCTGGTGACCATCACGCCGGCTGCCTGACGGAGGCGAGGTTCTGCCGAACGATCGCGTTGTCGGGGTCAAGCTCGAGCGCCCGTTCCCAGCAGCGGATCGCCGCGTCGCGCTCGCGCCGCCGCAGGTGGATGTTGCCGATACGCAGGTAGACATCGTCGCCGAGGAGCGGGTCTGCCTTCACGGCCCGCTGGTAGGCCTCGAGCGCGTCGTCGTACCGCCCTTCGCGGTACAAGCAGTCACCGAGGTTCTTGTGGAGCTGCGCGAGCCTCGGGTCTTCGGCCAGCCCGCGTTCGATCGCCGTGATCGCGCCGTCGGTGTCGCCGCGCCGCTCGCAGACGAGGGCGAGGTCGTTGTACAGCACCGCGGATCGCGGATGCGCCGCGACTCCCTCCGTGAGCAGGGCGGCCGCGCGCGTGAGGTCGCCACGCAGCGCAGCGGCAAGCGCGGCGTAGTGGAACCAGACCGGCGCCGGCACGGCGGCGCCCCACAACGGGCGCGCCGCGGTGAACGCCGTGTCCGCCGTGTCGAGCTGCCCGGTCCGGAGCGCCACTACCCCGACCGAGATCTGCACCCGCGGATCCTTGCTCCCCCCGCGGCGCGACGCTTCCTGGAGCGCCGTCCGCGCGTCGGCGTGACGGCCGAGACGCTCGTAGGCGTACGCGAGGTTGTGGAACGCGGCGGCCGTCGCGCCCGGCTCCACCACGACCGACTCGAGCGTCTTCGCCGCGTCTGCCCACTCCTTGCGCCGCAGCTGAATGAGGCCGAGGTAGACGCACGCGCTCGTGTCGGCGTCGCGCAGCTCGACGACCCGCTTGAACTCGCGGGCCGCCTCGTCCAGCATCCCCGTCTTGTAGAACGCGACGCCGAGATTGCGGTGCTCCTCGACGCGCGCCTCCGGGACGGCCCGCTTCGCCCCCTTCGAGGTGCCGACCCGGTGCGCGAAGCCGGCGGTCACGAGCCCGAAGAGCGCCTTGCCGACCTCGAACTCGCCGAGTCCGGCGTCCTCGATGATGTGCGCGACGTCGCGGTTGCCGTCGATGAGCTCGAGCACGCGGCGCTGGTCGTCCTCGAGCTCGACGCCGCTCGCGCGGAGCTTGCGGTGGTCGATCTCGAAGATGATGTCAAAGCTCGGGACCTTCTTCGCGATCTGCCCCCACTCGTCGACCCGCCGCGCTCCCTCGAGCAGCAACGACTCGGGGTTCATCGAGACGACGATGTCCTGCGCCTCCGGCGTCGCGTCCGGCTCGAAGTTGAACGCCCCCTCGCTCCAGGTGAACAGCGCGTAGACCGCCTGCTCGATCTGCAGCCGCACCTGCTCCTCGAGCTGCGGGCGCGTGATCGAGCCCTGCGTGACGAGCAGCTCGCCGACGCGCGTGTCGCGGTGCGTGCGCTGCTGCGCCTCGATCGCGCGGTCGAGCTGCTCCTGGGACAGGATGCCGTTCTTGACCATGATGTCGCCGAGCCGATCCCGGCGGTTCACGATCGAGGCGTAGCAGATCTTCCCGTGGGCGAAATAGATCGACCCGAAGTTGTTCTTGTGCACGATGCTGAGGCAGCCCGTCTTCTTGCCGAGGGCCAGCAGCTGGAGCACGTCCGGGAGGCTGGCCTCGCGGAGACTGCCACGGATCGCCATCAGCGCGTCTCCTCGATCAGCCGCGCGGCGAGGTCGGGCCACTCCCACACGACCTTCTCGTCGTCGAGGAAGAAGCCGTCCTCGCCGTTGACACGCGCCGCGACCGAGAAGCGGGGTGTCAGCTTGCCCACCGTGACCCCGTCCAGCTCGATGCGCGCCAGCGCCATCGTCAGCGCGCCGCCCGCCGCCTCGGCCCGCGCGACGAGGCGGCTGACGGCGCCTTGCAG
>JALZEM010000342.1 GCA_030862005.1 Actinomycetota bacterium
GGTTTCTACCCCCTCGAACGCCACGTCGAGATCGGGCGCCCGCACCGGCAACTCGGGTGAGGCACCTTCGTGCAGGAGCAGGACGGGCGAGAGCTTCGTTCGAACCGCGCGCAGGAGCTCGAGGCGCGCAGCCTTCGCCGCGTCGAGCGTCCGCTCGTGCGGGAGAACGGCGCCGGCACGATAGGGCTCGAGCCGTATCCGCGCAACCACGCCGGACCGTCGGCGTGGGCGGCCGTCGGGGCCGACAAACTCCTCCTCGAGGAGCCAGACGGCGGGCGCTTCCTCGCGGACGAGGATGCCGTCGCGCTTCCAACTCTCGATCGCTCGCGCCGCTTCGTCGGGTGCCTCCGGGCCGATCAGGCGCACGCAGTTGTACGGGCTCGCGGCGAGAAGGCGTGCACGCAAGCCAGGCGTGATCACATCGTGCGGAGGCGCGACGAGACGGTCGAGAGGCCCCGCCGCGCGCCCGTCGTAACGAAGGGCGCGGAGCGGCTTCAGATCGGCCACGGAGGCCACGTTACCAGCCGTCCTCGCCACTACACTCGGCCTCCGTGGCCGTCGCGACGCCGATCGCAGACCTCGCCGAAGATCGCGTCGTCGAGGGGGTTTTCGCCGTCGCGCGGAAGCGACGCCTGCGCACGAAGAGCGGCGCGCCCTACCTCGCACTCGAGCTGGTCGACCGGAGCGGCCGCGTCGAGGCCCGGGTCTGGAACGACGTCGAGCTACTCGACCAACGCTTCGGGGAGGGCGACGCGGTGCGCGTCCTCGGACGCGTCGAGCGATTCCGCGACCGCCTCCAGCTCGACGTGCGGACGCTCGAGGCGGTCGAGGTCGACGCCGCCTCGCTCATACCGGAGGGACGACGCGACGTCGACGAGCTCGACGGGTTCTTCGACTTCCTCGCAGAGGAAGTGACACACCCGGGGTTGCGCGGCCTCGTAGCCGGTTTTTCGGCGGATGAGGCGTTTCGGGGACGCTTGCGCGCGCTTCCGGCGACGCCGGACGGCCACCACGCGTATGCGGGCGGGCTCCTCGAGCACACCGTCGGCGTCGCGACGCTCTGCCGCGAGGCGGCCGAGCTCCATCGCCGGCTTCGTCGAGATCTTCTCGTCGTCGCCGCGCTCCTTCACGATGCGGGGCGCACCGAAGAGCTCGACCGTGGGCCGCTCTTTCTCCCGACGGGGGAGGGAAAGCTGCTCGGTCATGTCCATCTCGGCCTTCGCCTGATCGAGCGCCGAGCGGGGAACCTCGCCGGGGACGTGTGCGCCGAGCTCGTCCACGCCGTCGCCTGCCACCACGACGCCCGCGCCGTGAGAACGGCCGAGGCGGCGGTCCTCTACCACGCGAACCAACTCGACGCCGCGGCGGCCACCCGGCCGGTCGACAGCGGCTGAGCGATTCGCGTTCTCGCGTCTGCGGAACAGTGAGAGCATGCCCGACGGCCGCCTGCTCGCCATCTACCTGAACGACCACCTCGGCGGCGCGACGCTCGGCGTCGAGCTTACGAAGCGCGGGCTCCGGAGCAACCGCGGAACCGACTTCGGAACCTTTCTCGGCCACCTTCTCGTCGAGATCGAGGAGGACAAGAGGTCACTCGAGGAGGTAATGGAGGGGCTCGGCGTCAAGAAGAGCACGTTCAAGCCGCCGATTGCCGTCATCGCCGAGCGTCTCGGTCGCCTCAAGTTGAACGGTCAACTCACCGGCTACTCCCCGCTCAGTCGCGTCCTCGAGCTCGAAGGCCTGACGATGGGCGTCCACGCGAAGCTCAGTCTCTGGCGCAACCTCCGAGACGCGACGCCGGTTCCGACCCGAGTACCGGGCGTCGACCTGGACGCGCTGATCGCGCGTGCCGAGGCGCAGCTCGAGCGACTCGAAGAGCGTCGTTCCGTGGCCGCAGAACGCGCCTTCGCGACGGGTCGCGGCGCGTCTACCGCGGCGGGCTAAAGCGGACGTTCAAGACGTCGCCGTCCTCCACGACGTACGTCTTCCCTTCCAGGCGCATGAGGCCGCGGCGCGCAGCTTCGGCATGCGAGCCGGCTTCGACGAGATCGTCCCACCGGATCACCTCACAACGGATGAAGCCCTGCGCGAGGTCGGTGTGGACCTCGCCCGCCGCGTCGAGGGCCGTACGTCCATGCCGCAACGTCCACGCTCGCGCCTCCGTGTCCCCCGCGGTGAAGAAGCTGATCAGCCCGAGTGTCGCGAAGAGGCGGGGCACCAGCGTCTCGAGCGCCGACGGCGCGTCTCGAAACGCCGCCGCCTCCTCCTCCGACAGCTCTGCCAGCTCGGCTTCGAGCTTGAGGTCGATCCCGCCGGGCCCGTTCTCCACCGGCACGAGCGGCTTCGTCGTCAGCGGCTCGAGCGCTTCCGGGAGCGCGGAAGGATAGTCGCGAAGCCTGTGGCCGCCGTCGAGATGTTCGATGAGCCGCTGTAGCTCCTCGACCGCGCGGCGGAGCGCGGGATCGCCCGACTTCGCCTGCTTCTCGACGCGCTCGAGGCGCCGTCCGACGTGCTCCCGGTCCGCAACGAGAAGCTCGAGCTCGAGTGTCTCGAGATCGCGAGTCGGGTCGGCGTCGGGCGACCAGCCGTCCACTACCGCGACGAGCGCGTCCACTTCTCGGAGGCCGCCTAGGAGTTGGCGGCCGGTTCCCGGGACGTCGACCACCCGAACGGCAGCCGGCGTCACCTTCCGCGAGCCCACGACGTCCGCGATCCGCGCGAGGCGTTCGTCGGCGATCGGCGCCATGCCGACGTTCGCCTTCTCCGACACGGTTGCGTACGCGGTGATCTCGGCGCCAGCGCGTGTGAGCGCGTTGAAGAGCGTCGTCTTCCCCGAGTTCGGGAGGCCGACGATTCCGACCTGGAGCGGCATCGCGTGGAGCGTAGAGGCGCCGCGCGTGGCAGTTGGTTACCCGCGCGCGGGCACACGGGTGCCCACCCGCCTCCCCTCCTTCGAGGATAACGCGAGGAAACGCGCGTGGGGTTCACGCAGTGTGAAGACATCC
>JALZEM010000094.1 GCA_030862005.1 Actinomycetota bacterium
CTCGGCGGCTGCCAGTCGCTGCACACGAACTCCTTCGACGAAGCGCTCGCGCTTCCGACCGAGCGCGCGGTCAAGATCGCGCTCCGGACGCAGCAGGTGATCGCGCACGAGACCGGGGTCGCCGCCACGGCGGATCCGCTCGGCGGCTCCTACTTCCTCGAGGACCTGACGAACCGGCTCGAGACGGAGGCGTACGACTACTTCGACCGGATCCGGGATCTCGGCGGTGTCGTCGCCGCGATCAAGGACAACTTCTTCCAGCGCGAGATTGCGGACGCGGCCTTCCGCTTCCAGTCCGAGGTCGAGGGTGGCGACCGAGTGATCGTCGGGGTGAACCGGTACGACGAGGAGGACGAGGAGCAGATCGAGATCCTGAAGATCGACCCGGTCCTCGAGCGGAAGCAGGTCGAGCGCGTCCGGGCCCTTCGCGCCGCGAGGGACTCAGGCGCGGTCGAGGTCGCACTGGCTCGCCTGAAGGCCGAGGCCGCGGAGGAAGGTCGAAACCTCATGCCTGCGATCGTCGACGCGGCGAACGCGTACGCGACCATGGGCGAGATGTGCGACGCCCTTCGCGAAGTCTGGGGGGTTTGGACCGAGACACCGGTCTTCTGATGGCGGAAGACCCCTCGCAGCGCAGCGCCGCGCAGGTACAGTTGGTCGCGTTGTGTGGGATTGGGCCTTCATCCTCGTGCTGTACGTGATCGGCCTCGGGTTCTTCCAGCTCCTCGGCGGCTTCCGTGCCGCCGCCAACGCGCTCGAGAGCTGGGGTCGCGCTAGCTCGTCCGCCCGCGCGCGCCGCGTCTCGCCGAGCGGCAGCTAGATCTCGACGCTCAACCCGTCGTACGCGACCGGGACGCCGTCGGGCGACGGCAGCTCGATCGGGCGGTGCGTCAAGAGGACGGGGCCGTCGGCGGCGGCGACCGCCTCGTCGGGCGCGAGGTGCCCGCGCAGGCCCGGCTCGTTCGCGGGTCGCTCGAGCGTCGCTTCACAGAGAAACAGGTCCGCGCCGCGCGCGAGAGCGGCGAGCTCCGACGAGGGGCCCGAGTCACCCGAGTAGGCGAGCACGCGACCCGGGCCAGGACCGCGGACGCGGAAGCCGAACGCCTTCAGGTCGAAGTGACGCACCCGGCGCGCCTCGACCGCGAATCCCGCGGCGTCAAAGGGCACGTTCGGCTCGTACTCGTGGAGGTCGAATGCGTTCTCGAACATGTTCGGGTTTCCCCAGAAATCGGCGAACCGGGCCAGGTTCGCGCGCCCGTTCGGCGGGAGCCAGACCTGGGTCCGACGACCGGCGTTCGGCCCGAACGCGACGAGCCAGGCCCAGGGGACGAGGTCACCCCAGTGGTCGAGATGAAAGTGCGTGATCGCAATCGCGTCGACGTCTGACGCGCCGGCCTCGCGCAGGCGGCCGAGCACTCCCGGCCCACAGTCGAGGAGGAGCCGCCGCCCGTCGTGCTCGAGGAGGTAACCGGATTGCGCGCTTCCCGGGTTCGGCCACGCCGGAGAGGAGCCGATGACGGTCAACTGCACGGCCATATACTTGCCGAGCGTGGCCTCGAACATCGGCGCGGTCATCTCCGATGAGGGCAACGCCCTCGTATCAGTCCCGCGATGAGCCCGCAACGTCATGCGCGCGTCGTCATCGCCAAGCCCGGCCTCGACGGACACGATCGAGGGGCGAAGATCATCGCGCGGGCGCTCCGGGACGCGGGCATGGAAGTCATCTATACCGGCCTGCACCAGACGCCCGAGCAGATCGTCGAGACGGCGATCCAGGAGGACGCGGACGCGATTGGCATCTCCATCCTCTCCGGGGCGCACATGACGCTCGTCCCGAAGATCCTCGAGGGCCTCAGGGAGAACGGCCTCGACGAGGTGCTCGTCGTCGTGGGCGGGACGATCCCGAAGGACGACGTGACCGCGCTGAAGGAACAGGGCGTTGCGGAGGTCTTCACGCCGGGAGCGCCCGTCTCGGAGATCGTGGTCTTTTTGCGCGAGCGGATCCCCGTCGAGGCGTGACCCGCGCGCCGACGCCGTTCCGCGTCGCGTCAATGATGAGCATGAACCGGCACACCACATTTCCCACACGCAGGAGATCCCGCGTTCCCAGCGCGCTACGGAGGCGAGCGGCCGAAGGCTCCAGGGCGGCATGTTTCACGGGCGCGAGGTCGCCCAGCTGATGTCGATCGACGTCGAGCGCCACGACGGGACGGCCATCGTGACCGTCAACCGGCCCGAGGCGATGAACGCACTCGACGTCGAGCACGCGGAAACGTTGCGTGACCATCTAGTGGCGCTCGCCGCCGACCCCGCTGCTCGTGTGGTCCTCCTCACGGGTGCGGGCGAGAAGGCATTCGTCGGGGGAGCCGACATCAAGTACATGCAGTCCCTCGGCGTGCTCGAGGCGCGTCGGTGGGCCGAGCTGGGCCAGGGGTGCGCGAACCTCCTCGAGGTGATGCCGAAGCCCACCGTCGCTGCGATCAACGGCTACGCCCTCGGCGGCGGGTGCGAGCTCGCACTTGCCTGCGACATCCGCATGGCCTCGTCGAACGCGAAGCTCGGGCAGCCGGAGGTCAACCTCGGCGTCATCCCGGGCTGGGGCGGAAGCCAGCGCCTGCCGCGACTCACCTCGCTCGGCTTCGCGAAGGAGCTGATCTTCACGGGACGGATCGCCGATGCGGACGAAGCACGCGAGCGCGGGCTCGTCAATGCGGTGTATGGGCCGACAGAGCTCATGCCGAAGGCGCTCGAGCTCTGCGAGACGCTCGCGTCGAAGAGCCCGCTCGCCCTCGCCTACGCGAAGGAGGCAACGAATCTGCCCGTGACGGGTGAAGACCACGCTCATCTCGAGACCGAGGAACGCCTCTTCGCGATGCTCTTCGCAAGCGAAGACCAGAAGGAGGGGATGGCTGCATTCATCGAGAAGCGGCCGGCTCAGTTCCGCGGTCGCTGACCCGCCGCCGGGCTGCGACGAACGGGAGCGCAGGCGCCAGACCGTCCGCCCCCCGCTCCTCGTCGCGCCGCGCAGGCGCCTCGAGAGCCTCGTGGCCGAGGCGAGAAGAGGCGGCGCTTCCTTCAAACGGGGAGGACCTAACGTCCTGCTGCTCGTCGCGCTTGTCCAGGCGCACTGGCGCGATGGTACCCTGGATTCGGCGGGAGTCCCTGGGCGGGGGCTGAGAGGCGGCCACGGAGGCCGCGACCGGAGAACCTGATCTGGGTCATGCCAGCGAAGGGAGAGGGATGGAGGACACTCTCACGATCGCCGGGCGCACGTTTCGCTCGCGCCTGATCACCGGAACCGGGAAATACGGATCGTTCGAGACGATGCGCGACGCCGTCCTCGCGTCAGGCTGCGAGATGGTCACCGTCGCCGTCCGCCGGATCGACTTCGACGCGCCCGACGAGGACATTACGACATTCCTGCCGGACGACGTCCTGCTCCTCCCGAACACCGCCGGGTCGGAGACTGCCGACGAGGCAGTCCATGTCGCGCACCTTGCGCGGGCAGGAGGGCTTCCGGATTGGATCAAGCTGGAGGTGATCCCGGATCCTCGCTACCTTCTTCCGGATCCGGTGGAGACGCTTCGTGCCGCCGCCACTCTCGTCGAGGACGGGTTCACGGTCCTTCCCTACATGCTTCCCGACCCCGTTCTCGCACGGAAGCTCGAGGAGGTCGGGTGCGCGACGGTCATGCCTCTCGCCGCGCCGATCGGAAGCGGTCGGGGGCTCAAGCTACGCGACTCGATTCGAATCATGCTCGAGCAGGCCGAGGTGCCGGTCGTCGTGGACGCCGGCCTGGGCTCGCCCTCGCACGCGGCCGAGGCGATGGAGCTCGGCGCGGACGCCGTCCTCGTCAACACCGCGATCGCGCATGCCGAGGAACCCGTGGCCATGGCGCGTGCGTTTCGGCTCGCCGTCGAGGCGGGGCGGCTCGGGTATCACGCGGGGATCATGGACGAGAGCGAGACGGCTCAGCCCTCGAGCCCCGTCGCCGGGGTCGTCACGCAGCCGTGACCACCTGCACCGTCAACGGACGAGAGCACGAGCTCGAGCCGGGCGAGACCGTCGCGCGCCTGCTCGAGCGACTCGGTCTCACCGGGCGCTACGCGCTCGTCGAGCGGAACGGCCGGCCCGTGGAGCGCTCGTCCTACCCTGAGGTCGAGCTTGAGCGCGGAGACACGCTTCTCGTCGCCCGCCCCGTCGCAGGCGGCTAGCCGCCGCCTCTACCTGATCACGCCGGCGCGGCCGGACCTCGCAGACTTCCTCGCGGCGGCCGTGCGCGGAGGCGTGGACATCGTCCAGCTTCGCGAGAAGGAGCTCCTCGACCGCGAGCTCCTCGAGGTGCTTGCGGTCGCGCGCGACGTGACGCGGCGGCTCGGCGTCCCGCTCGTCGTCAACGACCGCGCAGACCTCGCCGTGCTGGCGGACGCCGACTTCGTCCATGTCGGCCAAGAGGACCTTCCCGTCGCCGCGGCGCGTCGCTTCGGGGTCGCGGTAGGGCTTTCGACGCACGCTACGGCCGAGATCGATGCGGGGGACGCCGACTACATCGGTGTCGGCCCCGTGTTCCCGACTTCGACGAAAGAGGGGCGGGCTCCCGTCGGTCTTGCGCTCGTCCGCTACGCGGCCGCCCACGCGCGCGTGCCGTGGTTTGCGATCGGCGGTATCGACCGGACGAACGTTGCAGACGTCGTTGCGGCGGGGGCTGCGCGCATCGCCGTCGTCCGGGCCATCGGAGACGCTGACGACCCCGAGCGTGCCGCGCGCGAGCTACGCGAGGCCGTCGGGCGGTAACGAGCGCCTACGTCCCGCGCAGGAGAATCCTGCGGGCCGTGAGGACGTCCGGCGCCGCGATCTGCGCGCGGCGGGTCGGGAGGAAGTACGTCGTCCAGACGGTGACGGTCTCGCCTGGGATCATCGAAGCGAGCCGGGCGCGCTGCGATCCATTCTGCGTCTCGCGGTAGACCGCAGTATCGGGGTTGAGGGAGACGGCCACGCCGCGAGCGGGCTTCCCGATCCAGCCCGACACGGACACGCGTGCGTACGTGACGGACGTGAAAAACGACTCCGCATCGGCGCTTCGTGCCTTCCCGCGAAGGCGCAGGCGCGTGGTCTTCGTCGCGTCCGCCGGCCCCGGGAACAGGACGCGCCAACCGCCACGGAGCCACTTGTACGGCGAGATCGCGTTCCCGCCGCCGGGGTGGAGCTCGAAGTGGAGGTGGGGGCTCGTCCAATTCGCGTTCCCCGAGTTGCCGACGTAGCCGATCAGCTGGCCCGCGCGCACCGTTTGACCGGTCCTGAGCCCTGCGGCATACGAGACGCCGTTCCGGCAGCCGCCTCTGTTGTCGTTCGACGACGTGAGGTCGTTGTTCAGGTGGAGGTACCAGTAGTCGGTTCCACTCC
>JALZEM010000071.1 GCA_030862005.1 Actinomycetota bacterium
GTCTAGAGTACGGGTAGATGGGCCTCCTCGACTTCCTGCGCAGACGGCCGACGGACGAGCCGACCGGCGGTGTCGGCCGGACGCCCGGCCAGGAGCAGGCAGCGCGCGCCGAGTCCGAGGAGATGGACCTTCGCGACGCCGTTATCGACTCCGGCGCGCCCGCAGAGGTGACGAAGCCGCCCGACGAGGAAGCGGCCGACGACGTGGGCCGCCCTCCTCGGACGCAGTAGCGTTGGGCCTCCTCGACTTCTTTCGCCGCGGCGGGGGAACCGACCCGTCCGAGCCTGAAGCCACCGCCGGCGGGGCCGAGTCTCCGCCCGACGATCGCGCGCACTCGGAGCACGCGGACGTGGCCGGCCTCCCTGCGGAGGGACCTCCCGTCGGGACGGCGGATCCAGGTTCGGTGACCGGTTCGGACGTTCGCGACAGCGAGGACGTCGAGCCCGGCGACGTCGAGCGCTAGGCCGGAGAGGGTCTCGAGCGGCCCGGGCGCTTCCCCAGCGGACTCGGGTCTGCTCGGCCGAATCAGGCGGGAACATCCAAATCCGCTAGGCGCACGTAGACAACGCGTGGAAGGACCCTGCGGCGGCCAGGGGCCCTTCCACGTCGAAGCCCACCGGTCCTGCGCTACCTGCTCGCGGGATGCGGTACCGGAACGGCCCGCCCGCGGCGCGCGTCGGTCGCGTGCGACACCGGGGAAGCGCTTCGAGCCACTCGGCAGGTACCGGTTCCGGTCGCCGAGGAGCTTCATCGACGTTGGGAGCAACACGGCCCTGACGATCACGGCGTCGATCAGGATCGCCGCCGCCATTCCGAACCTGCCTGCTTCATGTCGATTGTCGAGCGAGGGGTCATGACGTTTGGTCGTTCGTGAGTCGATCGCCGTCCCCGCGCAGACTCGCGCGATCGGGTCGGACGGGATGAGGCCAAGCCGCGTCTCCGTGGCGGCGAGCCGAAGCTGCGACGTGCGGCTATCCGACCCTACGCAGAGAGCGCGAGCTCGTCGTACGCGGCCTGGGTGGGCGCAGCGACGGGCTCGTCGTTGCCTGCGAGCGCGGGCAGGAAGGTGAGGGAGAGGACGATCGGCACGCCAACCGCGATCCACATCGCCCCGTACCCCGCCGTCGATGCGAAGAGAGGCTCGGCTAGATCGATCGCGGCGCCGACGACGATCGGCCCGAGGATCACGCCGACCGCGCGCGACACGTTGAACAGCCCCGAGACGGCGCCTTCTACACCCGGCGGCGTCAGCTTCATCAAGAGCCCGTACGGAAGGGTCATGAGGATTGCGCCGGCGAACGCGACGAACGGGAGACCGACGAGAAGCGGCCCCGTCGAGTCCATCGTCCCGGCGAAGATCAGGCCCGCGCCGTAGATCCAGGCAGACACGCGCAGGAGCCTGAGGACGCCGATGCGGTCGCTCAGCCAGCCGCTTCCAGCGGCCACGACAACGTAGACCACCGCGACGCCGCCGATGACTGCGGTCGCCATCGCGATCGACTCGCCCAGCCCCTTGACGACGTAGAGGACGATGAAGGTCTTGAGCCCCATGAAGCTGAACTCCCACAATGCGTTCGCGACCATGAACGCCCGGAGCTCGGGGTGGTCGCGCACGAGCGTCCGCAGGGCGGGTCCGCGGCTGGCAGGAGCGCGAGGCCGCTCGTGGGCATCCGGGCGAACGCCGTGGACGAGCGCGGCCGTCGCGAGGACGATCGCGGCAGCGCCCAGGATGAACGGAAGCGGCGCCCAGACGGAGAGGAGAAGGCCCCCGCCGACGAGCGCGCCCCCGAGCCCGAGACCGCGCATGACTCCCTGGAGGCTCTGCGCCCGTCCTTGATCGGCGACGGGGACGAGGTCGGCGAAAAGCGCTTGGTAGGGCGGGTAGTAGACGAAGTAGCCGATGAAGAAGAGCGAGACGAAGGCCACCGTCGTCGCATACGACTCCGAAAACGGGATCGCGACGAGCGGGACGACGAGAAGCGGCACCGCGAAGATCGCGTAGGGGAGGCGCCGGCCGAACCGCCGCGAGGCCGTGCGGTCGGACAGCGAGCCGATGAGCACCGGGACGAAGAGGGCGAAGAGGCCTTCGCCGCCGATGACGAGCCCGATGGCCGTCCCGGATTCGGTCGATTTCCCGAGGAGCACCGGCGCGTACGTCGTCAGCACGCTCATCGCGAGCGCAAGCCCGAAGGTCGGGAGCGCAAGCGTCCGGACGAGCCTTCTCGCGTCCCTGGCCGAGTTGTGAAGGGCGGCGGCCTCCATACCGGAACCGTCTCCTCCAGCGAGTGCGCGGCCAATGGAGCCACCTTGTGTCCGCCGGTGCGGTTACCCGAACAGCGGGCCGGACCCAGCCGGCCAGACCGGCCTCAGGAGCGCAGGAAGGCGAGCACCGCGAGCACGCGGCGATGGTCCGCCGACGCCGCAGGGAGCCGGAGCTTCCCGAAGATCCCGGTTACGTGTTTCTCGACGGCGCGCTCGGTCACGACAAGATGTTCCGCGATGCCCTGGTTCGAGCGGCCCTCCGCCATCAGCTCGAGCACCTCCCGCTCGCGCGGAGTGAGCAATGCGACCGGATCATCCTTCCGCCGCCGCCCGACCAGCTGAGAGACGATGGCAGGATCGAGTGCGGAACCTCCGTCGGCGACACGTCGAACGGCTTCAGCGAACTCCTTGACGTCGGACACCCGGTCCTTGAGGAGGTAGCCGACCCCTTCCGCGCTCTCGGACAGAAGCTCGAACGCATACCCGGGCTCGACATATTGCGAGAGGACCAGGACACCCACGTCTGGATGGCGTTCTCGTATCTCCTTCGCCGCACGCAGGCCCTCGTCCGTGTGCGTGGGCGGCATCCGGATGTCGACGATCGCGACGTCGGGCGCATAGCTCCGAACCTTCAGGAGCAGATCGTCGGCGGTGCCGGACTTGCCGACCACCTCGAATCCAGCCTCCTCGAGTATCCGAGCGACCCCTTCGCGGAGAAGAACAGAGTCTTCGGCCAGCACGACCCTCATTGCTTCGGGAGTCTAGGCCGAGGTTCCGGCCGCGTCCGCAACGGGGATCTCGGCGCGGATCCGCGTGCCGTGGCCGGGGGCGCTGTCGATCTCGAGCCGGCCGTCCAGCGCCTCCACTCGGTCCGTAAGCCCGCGGAGCCCGGAGCCTTGTCCCGGATCGGCGCCGCCAACACCGTCATCGCACACCTCGACCACCGCTCGTCCGTTGTCGCGGGCAATCCGGATCGTGGCGGCCGATGCCTGGGCGTACTTCGTCATGTTGGCGAGCGCCTCCGAGACGACGTAGTACGCGGCGGCCTCGACGGGCTCGGGGAGACGATCGTCGGGTGCTTCCGCAACGGTGACGGGAAGCGGCGTGCGAGCGACGAGCGCCTGCAGCGCGGGCTCGAGCCCTCGATCGGTCAGCACGGCCGGGTGAATCCCACGCGCCAGCTCGCGTAGCTCCTCGAGCGCATGCGCTAGCTGGTCCCCTGCGTCGTTCAGGATCTGGCGGGCCGCCTCGGGGTCCGACTCGAGCTTCCCATGAGCGAGCCGGAGCGAGATCGAGAGCGCGACGAGCCGCTGCTGCGCCCCGTCGTGGAGGTTCCGCTCGAGGCGTCGGCGCTCGACATCGGCTGCCTCGACGAGACGCGCCCGCGAGGCCCGGATTTCCTCCTCGTGGCGCTTCCGTTCGGTGATGTCGATGCCGGAGATGAGATAGCGTTGCTCGCCGGACGCGTCGACGATCGGCGTCGCGGACCACGCGACGAGGAGCCGTCGGCCGTCTGCCGTGATCCAGTGGCTCTCGCGCTCTCCGAACGCGCGGGCGGCGAAGACGTCGATCATCTCGCGGACGACCGATCCGCGCTCCTCGGGAGCGATGAAGACCTCGCAAAAATGCTTTCCGCGTACTTCCTCCTCGTCGGAGATTCCGGCAGCTAGCTCCAGTGTCCGGTTGAAGCGGACGATTCTTCCGTGGGGATCGACCAGGCAGAAGAAGCTCGGCGCGGCCTGGACGACGGCCCGAATGAAGTCACGTTCGCGCTCGAGCTGCGCGTACCGTGCACGCAACTCGTCCTGCAAGCTCTGGATCTGCGTCTCTGCGTGCTTCCGCTCCGTGATGTCACGGACGATCAGCAGGACCTCGTCGTCTCCGCTCGGGACGACGCGAGCCTCGAAGTGCCGGTCGACGTCCTGAAGGCGAAGCTCGTACTCGACCGTCTCGAGACGCGCGCCGCGTTCTAGGACTTTCGTGGCGCAGCGCATGATCCGATTGGCGGCTTCACGTGGAAGGATGTCGTGAACCTTCGAGCCGATCAGCGTCTCCGGCGGAGCTGCGAGATCGGCTGCCTTCCCCTTGAAGTCGAGATACGTTCCATCCCGGCCGATCCGGAACATGAGATCCGGAAGGGCGTCGAGCAACGCCCGGTTCCGCGCCTCCGAGTCCGCGAGAGCCGCCAAGCGCCGCTGATTCTCGAGCGCGAGGCCCGCAGCAGCGGCGACGGCTTCGACGAGGGTCGCGTCCTCCCGCAGAGACGCATCGTGGATGAGCGCCGCGATGCAGCGACCGTCGCGCTCGACAAACGTCGTGGCCCGGCGTCCGTCCTCTCGCGGAAGCTCGACTCGATTTCCCTCGACGTCGGCATAGATGCCTTCGCCGACCGGATAAACGACCTGCACCGACGGGTCGCCCAGCGCGCGCGCGAGCGCGCCGCGCAGGTTGCCGTGGACAGCCCCTTCCCCGAGTTCGAGGACGAGCTGGCTGACCGAGGAGCGCGCAAGGCGCGTTCGAAGCAGCCCGAGCAGGAACGCGAGCGGGACCGTGAGCAGCGCGGTGAGCGCGAGCGCATAGACGAGAGTGTCGCCTGGGAAATCGAACGCGTCGAACGCAATCCACGTGCCGAGCGTCAGAACGGTCACGCCGAACGTGGCGAATACGGGCGTGAGAACGCGCCGAAATGCGGGTGTGGCGCGCCGCCAGCGCCTGATCAGGACCGCGACGACGCCGACGATCAGTGCGAGGGCGCTGATCTGGACAAGGGTCTCGATCACGGTCGAGGCAGCACGGCTCTGGGAGATCAGGAAGACGTTCTCCGGCGCGCCGGGGTAGCTGTCACGAAGGTCGTTGACGAGCATGTACGGGAACCGCCCGATCGTGACGACGAGAAAGGCCCCGACCACGATCGCGCGGGCAGCCCGGCCGTCGAGCACTCCTGTCGGAAACGCGAGCATGAGGTACGCGAAGAACCCCCAGGCGACAAACGCGAGCGCGGCGCCGGCGCTGAAGACGTACGCGTTGTCCGCAGCGACGAGCGAGCCCGTGAACCACGTGAAGCCGACGAGGACCATCAAGCGGCCCGTGCGGTTCTCCGGCCGCCGATACCACGCGACGAGGCCCGAGCCGACGAAGGCAAGGCCGACGGCGGCCGCAAGAATCGCCTCGGTCTCGGACCTGTCCTTGTGGTTGCTCGTGAGCGCAAGGAGCGCGGCGCCGGCCGCGAGCAGCAGCGCAAGCGTCCAGAGCCCGACCGCCGTCCTCGTCTTCACAGGAGCGCCTCGATCGCCGCCCCCGAAAGCTCGCCCTTCGCGACGAAACCGCGGGCGCCGCTGTCGGCGACGAGCGCGCCGAAGTCGGACGCGTCCCTGCTCGACGTCAAGATCACCGCCGGAACGCTGCCGTTTTGCGCGAGGAGCTGCGATGCCACCTCGAATCCGTCGAAATCGGGGAGTTGAACGTCGAGAAGGATGAGATCGGGGTGCAGTTCGTTCGCCTCGCGCAGCCCCGCGACGCCGTCCCCGGCCTCGCCTACGACCTCGAATCCCTCGGCCTCGAGCATTCTTCGCACGCTCGCGCGAAAGCACTGGCTGTCATCGACGATGAGAACGGTCTTGGCCACGGGACAAATGGTGTCAGAGCAGGCCTTTCGGCGCACTACGGGTAGCCACACTCATCGCGGCTAGACGTCGAGGCGTTCCTTGAGCCAGAGACCGTTCTTGACGGCGTACCCTTGCCAATCGTTGTTGAAGTAGGCGTAGACGTCGGCGTGCTGGCGCCACCCGGCGATCCGCGCTGCCCACGCGTCGAGCTCACGCTCGGAGTAGTTCCCGTCCCGTCCGTAGGTCCCGTAGTGGAAGCGGATGAACGTCCAATCGGTGGTCAGCTCGTGCGTCTGGAAGGGACGCTCCTTGTGGTCGCCGATGACGAGCGCCACGCCCCGACCGCGAAGGATCTCGTAGACCTCCGGTGCGAACCAGCTCTCGTGGCGAAACTCGAAGCAGTGGCGTCCCGGCGGGAGGCGCTCGACGGCCGCTGCGAGCCGCGCGTCGTCGCGCCGAAACGTTCCCGGCAGCTGCCAGAGCATCGGTCCCATCTTGGGCGACCGGAGGAGCGGTTCGATCCGCTCAGAGAAGCGCTCGATTCCCTGCCCGAGATCGGTCAGCCGCTTGATGTGCGTCAGGTACCGGCTCGCCTTGACGGCGAAGAGGAACCTGGTCGGGCTCTGGAGGACCCAATTCGCGACGGCGCTGCGGTTGGGCAGCCGGTAGAAGGTGGTGTTGATCTCGACGGTGTCGAAGAGCGTCGCGTAATGCTCGAGCCACCGGCGCGGCGGAAGCCCCTCCGGGTAGACGCGCTCGCGCCAGTGGCTGTAGTTCCAGCCGGAGCAGCCGATTCGGACGGGCCTCACGCGAGTGTTTGTGCCCGCGCGGCGCGAATCAGATCGCCGTACCATCGCCCGCTTCGCTTCACCGTCCGCTCTTGCGTCGCGTAGTCGACCCGGACGAGCCCGAAGCGGCGACGGTAGCCCTCGGCCCACTCGAAATTATCGAGGAGGGACCACGCAAAGTACCCCTCGAGCTGCGCGCCGGCGTCGAGGGCGTCCGCGGCGGCCGCGATGTGTAGTTCGAGGAAACGTCGCCGGTCCTCGTCCCTGATCTCGCCGCACGCGTCCGGCGCGTCGTCGTACGCCGCGCCGTTCTCCGTGACGATCAACGGCGCAGGCGCAAAATCGCGAGTAATTCGGAGCAGGACCTCCGTCAGACCCTCCGGATACACCTCCCAATTCATCGCGGTGCGTGCCCCGCCGTCGACCCGCGTGAGCTCGAGTGGAGGGGGTCCTCCCGCTCGAACGGTGTGGCGGGTGTAGTAGTTGATCCCGAGGAAGTCGAGGGCGGGGCGACGAGCCGCCATCTCGGCCGTCATGTGTTCAGGGAATTTCTCGCCCCACCAGGCGAGCATGTCGGACGGGTATCCGCGGCCGAACAAGGGGTCGAGGAACCACCGGTTCTCGTGGCCGTCGAGTCGGTCGGCAGCTGCGTCGTCATGCTCGCCGGCAGGAGCACACGCGACGAGGCTGAGGGCGATCCCGACGCGGGCCGGCCGCGAGCTCGCCGTGACGAGCGCGTCGCGGCCCGTTCCGTGCGCGAGGAGCATCCGGTGCCCGGCTCGAAGCGCACGTGACCAATCGCGGCAACCGGGCGCGTGGCGCCCTTCCCCGTAGCCGACGTACGCGGCCACGGCCGGCTCGTTGATCGTGATCCAATCGGAGACACGGTCCCCGAGACGGTGCGCGACGGTCCCGGCGAGCGCGGCGAACCACCCCGGCGCCTCGTCGGAGTCCCAGCCCCCGCGGCGATGGAGTGCGAGCGGTAGGTCCCAGTGATAGAGCGTCGCGAGCGGCCGGATCCCTTGCTCGAGAAGCTCGTCGACGAGGGCGTCGTAGAAGTCGAGACCCGCCTCGTTGACCGGACCCACACCCTCCGGAAGGACACGGGGCCAGCTGATCGAGAACCTGTAGTCGGTGACGCCCAGGCCGGCCATGAGAGCAATGTCTTCCCGGTAGCGGCGATAGTGATCGCACGCGACGTCGCCCGTTTCGTCCACGCGGACGCGTCCAGACGCGTGCGCGAACGCATCCCAGATACTCGGGCCTTTCCCGTCCGCCTCGGCGCTGCCTTCGATCTGGTACGCCGCCGTCGCCACGCCCCAGCGGAAGCCCCGCGGGAAGCGCGCCGCGAGGTCACGGACGCCGGCGTCGTCTGCCGTAGTCACGCCCGTTGATATAGCCGAAGAGGG
>JALZEM010000081.1 GCA_030862005.1 Actinomycetota bacterium
CATGGGACGTCTCGATCGGGAGCCCGGACATCGCTGTCGCAATCGTCGACACGGGAGTCGCTTACGACCACCCAGCCCTCGCTCCCAACATCTGGACGAACGGGGGCGAGACCGGCAACGGTCGAGAGAGCAACGGAGTGGACGACGACGGAAACGGGCTCGTCGACGACGTGCGCGGCTGGGATTGGGTGGACGACGACAAGAGCCCGCTCGACTTCAACGGGCACGGGACGCACGTCGCCGGGACCGTCGGAGCCCGCGGTGACGACGCGACCGGCGTCGCCGGCGTCAACTGGAACGTGTCGCTCATGCCGCTGCGGGTCGGAGACGGGGCGGGGGAGATGACGGCTTCCGACATCATCCTCGCGTTCGGGTACGCCGGCGACGAGGGCGCGAACGTGATCAACGGGAGCTTCGGCGGTTCCGGGTACTCGCAAGGGATGCTGGACGTGATCAACCACCTCCCCGAAAGCCTCTTCGTCTTTGCCGCGGGGAACGGTGGAGCAGATGGGATCGGCGACGACAACGACGACTTGCCGACCTACCCGTGTAGCTATAGAGCGGCCAACGTCGTCTGCGTCGCCGCGAGCGACGATGACGACGTGCTCGCCGACTTCTCGAACTTCGGAGCGAGCTCCGTCGACCTGGCTGCCCCCGGCGTAGGGATCGTCAGCGCGGCACCCGCGCGGGGCGAGATCTTCGTCGACGGCTTCGAGAGCGACTTGAGCGGTCGCTGGACGACGGGGGCGAGCGCCGGAAGCAAGCTCTGGACACGGGCGACCGAGGCGAAGGCGTCGGGAAGCTGGAGCGTGACCGACTCGGCCGGCTCGACCTACAACGCGAACACGGACACGTGGATCCGAACGGCCACGCCCATCTCGTTCGGTGGACGGCACGGGTGCGCGGTGGACTACCGGCTGCGGCTCTCGACGGAGCTTTCCGATGGTGTGCTCGTCGAGGCGTCTACAAACGGAACGTCTTGGTGGGGCGTCTCGGGATGGACCGGATCCACGAGCACGGCGTTCGTGCCGCTGACGGACGATCTCTCGTCGTTCGACGGCAGCGCGACCTTCTTCCTGCGGTTTCGGCTCCTGAGCGACAGCTCGATAAACCTCGACGGAGCCCACATCGACGACGTGACCGTTGCGTGCCTATCCTCGAGCTTCGGCCCGTCCGACTACGCCCCTTCCGACGGCACCTCGATGGCAGCGCCTCACGTCAGCGGGGCTGCGGCGCTCGTCTGGGCGGTCATGCCGACCGCTCGAGCCGTGGACGTAAAGCAGGCGATTCTCGAGACGGTCGACCCCATCGCGGCCATGGCGGGGAAGACGGTGACCGGCGGCCGCCTGAACCTCGCGGCAGCCGCGACCCGTGCGCTCGCGGGTCCGCCGCCGCGCGACACGACGAAACCGAGCAACCCGACGGTGGCCAGCCCGACCCATGTCTCCTCCGTGTGGTCACGCGACCGTACGGTGGGTGTCACGTTCACCGGCGCGAGCGACGCAGGCGGCGTCGACGGCTTCTCCTACGTGTGGAGCACGAGCGCGACGGCCGTTCCGGACACGATCAAGGAAGCCGAGGAGACGGTGACGCAATCGGTCAGCCCCGCCCTCGCCGACGGAGCGTCGTGGTACTTCCGGCTCATCACCCGCGACAACGACGGCAACTGGAGCGACCCGGTCACGATCGGTCCCTTCTTCATCGACGGGACGGCTCCCGCGAACGCAAAGGTCGAAGCGCTCAACGCGTTCCAACTGGTGAAGACGTTCCGCGTGAGGTGGAGCGCCCTCGACGAGACCGCGGGTGTCGCGGCCTATGACGTGATGTACCGCCTCACGCACTATGCGGCGTATACGGGGACGGACGTCGAGTGGAAAGTGGGCGCGACGGCGGCAAACGCGCTGCTCTCTGGAAGCGCGGGCCACACGTACTGCTTCAAGGTTCGCGCCCGCGACTTCGCCGGTAACGTCTCGGCGTGGAGCGCGGAAACGTGCACTGCGCTTCCCCTCGACAACCCGGCGTTCAACCACGCGATCGGATGGACGAAGAGGACGGACTCCGGGTACTACCTGAACACGTACTCGACGACGACACGGCGGGGCACGACGCTGACGCGGGCGGGCGTGCAGGCGAAGGCCCTTGTTCTCGTCGCGACCCGATGTCCGAGCTGTGGAGTCGTGAAGGTGTATTGGGACACCGGCGTCTTCAAGCGTGTCAGCCTCGTCGCTCGCACGACGCGAAAGAAGGATCTGATTCCCATCGCCGCGTTTCCATACGTCCGGACCACAAGCCTCCGAATCGTCGTCGCGTCGTCGCGCCGGCCTGTGAGGATCGACGGACTCGTCGCGCGCCGTCACTAGCCGTGCGAACGGGTAGGCCGAACTAGACTTCCGCGCCGAATGTCCATCCCTTCAGGGCTTGGGAGCACAAGCTAGATGCCGAAGAATCAAGGGGAACACGTTGTGACCATGACGATCCGAGTTAGCGACCCGACTGCAGTCGACGACCTCGTTGCCGCGTTGAGCGAAAGCGAGTGCGTTGTTTCGCGGACCGACGCGGATTCGATCGAGGTTGGCGCGCCGTGGCAGATCTTCGACCAGGTTCAACCGAAGCGGCAGGCGGAAGTAGAGCTAACGTTCTTCCTGCGGGCGTGGGAAGCGCGGCACCCCGGCGTTGCGACGACCCTCTTCGCGTAACGCACGCCGAACGCGCCTACGACTCTTAGACTTTGTTGTAGAGCGGGCTCTCGACGAGGTGGTGGTCGTACGCGTAACGCGTCGCCTCCGTCCGGCTACTGACGCCAAGCTTGCGGTAGATGTTCGTCAAGTGAAACTTGACTGTCTGCTCCGTGAGCCAGAGCTCCTTGGCGATGGCTCGGTTCGAGAGGCCGCGGGTCAAGGCATCGAGAACCGCCGCCTCCTTCGGCGTAAGCCCGGCCGCCGCGGCCAACGCCGAACCGTCGGATCTTTTGCCGGCCATCGACCGGAACACGTTGCCGTCGGAGATCTGGCGCACGAGAGATGGAAGATCAGAGGGGTCGACGGTCTTGAGGATGTACCCGCTTGCGCCGAGGCTGGCTGCCTCGTCGATCGCGGAGGCGTCGTCCACGGCCGTCAACACGATTACCTTGACGTCCGGGTAGTTGCGGGTCAGCGCGTTAAGACACGCGATGCCGTCCATCCCCGGCATCCGGATATCGAGGAGAACGACCGTCGGCTGCGTCGCGCGGACGAGCGGAAGAACCTGCTCCCCGCCTCCGGTTTCGCCGACGATCTCGATTCCTTCTGCCTTGTCGAGAACGGCGCGAATCGCTTTGCGCATGAGCGCATGGTCATCCGCGATGAGGACCTTCAAAGACTTCATGGCCGCAGTTCCTCTCCCTAGAAGTGCCTCTCAGCTGAGCGTTCACTCAGCTCCAGCGTGGTGTTCGGATTCTCCCCCCTTCGGGTGAGCCAATCGATCCCCCGAACGAGGGAATGTCAATGCAAGCGAGGATGCACGTCGCCCCGATTGCGTCCGCCACGAAGCTGGTCCCGGATTCGGTCCTTGGAGAGGCACTGCGCGATATGAGGGAGCGTCGCCGGCGGATGGCTCATCATCGCACTTGTTATCCACAGGAACAAGTGCGGTTTTCGGATTCGAGCTCAAGCGTCGGGAAGACCCCGCCTTCCCGCGGGCCCGCTGACCTCCGTCGCGTCGGGCTCGGTCCACACGCGCGTCCGCTTCCGCGCTCCTCTGCCCGCGGACGGCCGTATCCGGGCTGGAGAAGGTCGCGCTCCACCCCGGCATAGCCATCCTCGTTCGGCTCAGCCTCGCATCAGGGAGGGCGCGAGCCGTCCCGCTCGCGGCATAGACGCCCCTCCCGCTCCGTCGTATTATCGGCGACATGAAGCTGCGCCAGATCCGCGACAACAGGCGGACAACGGTCGCGCGACGTCGCTACGAAAGCCAGAAGGACAGCGAACGCGAGCCAGATGCCCAGGAGACGATCTGGCGTCGTGCCAAGAACATGTTCGTGAGCTTCTTCGGCTTCAGCGGCGGCGCGTAAGGCCGTTTCCCCAATTGTTTCGCCTTGCCGGCAGCGGCTCCCGCTGTCGTCCGAGGCAGGAGCCAGCGACCTGCTCGAGAGGGCTGCGGCTGCGCCGCTGGACACAGCTGACCGCTCGCACTACCCAGATCGCGGTGGTGGGCTACCCTCGGTCCTCGTCGCGCTGATCTTCCTGAAGATCGCCACAGCTACTGGCTGCCCGCCCGCGCGAACGCCGGACGCACGCGGCCGGCGTCAGCCGGGCGACGCGGTGCCTTGCAGCGGCCGCACTTCGTAGCTCTGCAATACGGGGGACGAGCGGGAAACAACGTTCTTGAATACGTGTGTGATGATTGCTCCGCCAGTCACCTCGGTGGGGGTCTTTGAGTCGGCCTCCACATCGACCTCGGGTAGCAGCAGTGTCAGGGTGATGCGGAGTCCAGCGCGCGAACTAGGGAGAACTACAGCAGTAGCGAGTATGCCGATCTCGGGCTGCACCGCAGTGTCGGCGACGAACTTTCCGTCCGAGAGCAAATCGAACTCGTCGCTCATGGTGGTGAGTTCGCCGTCGCTTCGCCGGTAGGTGATCTCAATTCCGGGTCCCTTCAGCTCGTAGAAATCCGCGTGTCCCATCTCAGCAGTCAACGATTTCCTCGCACTCTCGTCCTGGACGATCGAGTCTCGCACGGAATACCCTGACCCCGCGATCCTTTCGCTCGTGCGCCTCGCCGAAATCACCCTGAACCAGGACGCTGTGGTCTGGCTGGGTGGCCCGCCTTTCGCATCCATTGCCGTCCTCATCGCGGGCCTGCTTGTGCGGAGGCGTAAGAAACGGACGGGCTCGGTGGTGCTCGTGGTCGGGGTTATTGCCCTCGTCGTCTCCGCGTTGTGGGTGGCGTTCGCCTTCTACGTGGACGCCGTTTTGGGTGACACCTGACGCTTCCACCACGTGCGTGAGCGGTCTTCCCCCGCCTCGATACACACAGCTCTGAATTGAGCGCGATTTATCGCGCTCTTAGGAACGAGCGGTCCTGACGCGCTCCGTTTCGGAGGCGCCAGATCCGGGTCGTTCTCTCTCGATCGAGCGCAGCCGCAGGCAACCACGAGCAGGCCCACGCGGAGCGAGCCCCGCGGCGAACCCATGAGCGTCGGTGATGCGAACTGCGCTCTCGTCGCCCGAGAACATGCCCGCGGCTCGAGGACCGTGTCGAGCGTCAGGCGCTCCCGGCGGCCGTTCTTTTTCGCGCCAGGGGTGGCGCTCGCGCCTATTACACGCTTTAACGAGAAGAAGGTGCCCCTCAGGCACCTTCCTGCGGCAAAAAGGAGCGATATGACTGCGGCAATAGACGTTGCGCGCGCGAGGCGCGCCCGTTCCCACTCGACGCTGGGCGACGAGCGGTGAGCGCCTCCACGCTCGACCGCATCCTGGCCCTGCTCGGCGACGGCGGATGGCACACGCGCGCCGAGCTCGAGCTCGAGGTGCACTTCACAGACGCCTGGCTGCGCGTCCTGCGCGAGAAGGGGTACGTGATCAAGGAAGAGGACAACCGCATCCGCCTCGTCGGGGCGCCGGGGGAGCGCAAGGCCGGCTGAGACGCGCCTTCCGCCGTCGTCGCGGGCAAAAGGTGAGCGAAGCGAGTGCCCGCGAATGACACGCCAGAAGCTGCGGTGGCAACCCCGCACGAACGTGGCGCAGGAGAGCCTCTGGCGAGCATTCCCCTGCGCGGCCTGATCGCGAGCTGACGTCGCGTACGCTCCTAGGTCTCGCACACGGTCTCCCGCGCCCACGAGCCGACGAGGCGGGCGCTTCCGGCTTGGGAAAACCCTTGGTTGATCTCGCCGGCGCCCGCTCGTAAACCACTTAGCGGCGAAGCACCCTCGAGAGGCCCTTTCGGTCTCCTGCGGCCGTCGCAACCGCTTCGCAGAGCCGGCTGTACGCGTCGAGCTCGGCCTCGACCGGAGCGACGACCAACTCCTGGGCGACCTCGTCGACGCGCTCGCGAAGCGAGGAACCCGCGGCACGGGCGCGTCGTCGCGCTCCGAACCCGTTGACGGTGCGGGCAAGGACGGCGAGGACGATGCCGGCCACGACGCCTCCGACAAGGAGCCACGTCGGGATCGGGATGTCGCGGAACTCGGGAACGGGCACGACGTCGTCGACGCGCAGGTAGCCGAGAACCGCGAGGACGAGGAGCCACAGGGCGCCCGCGGCCACCGCGAGGACGAGCAGGCGCTGCAGGACGTTTGCGCCCTTCCACCAGAACGGCGGCCGAGTCTGGAGATCGGCTCCCGCGACTGCGCGGTCGAGCCGGTCCGCCATCTCCCGCTCCTCCGCTGTCGCCGCGACCCGGACGAGCGCGGGCCACGGGGCCGGGAGGCCGTCGCTAGCGCGGTCGGCGAGGCGCCGCGTCGCCGTTGCGACCTGTGCGTGCTGGACGTCGGTCGCGGGAGGGAGCGATGTCCGGACGTGCGGCTGTGGCGTCTCGGGGAGCCGGAACCGGCGCAGCGGGTCCGGCCGCAGGCGGCGGAGCCAGCGGACGAACGGCCACCCGGTGGCGAGCGCGCCCCTTCTCCTGTGCGCCGCGTCGACGGCGCGGACGACGGCTGGAACGCCCGCCGCATCCTCGAGCGAGGCCACCAGGCGGGCCCGATCGTCGCGCTGCACACCGCGAGCACGCCCTTCACAGGACGACCCCAGGGCGCGGGCGGCCGCATCGACGTCCGCGGCGAGCCGCGTGAGCGCGGC
>JALZEM010000092.1 GCA_030862005.1 Actinomycetota bacterium
GAGGCGTTCGATGACGGCTGGTCGGACATCGCCGCCGGAGAGCGCGCGAAATACCTCTTTCGGATTGCGCGCATTCTGCAGGAGCGCTCGCGCGAGTTCGCCGTCCTCGAGTCGCTCGACGGTGGGAAGCCGATCCGGGAGTCGCGTGACGTCGACCTACCGCTCGCGGCCGCCCACTTCTTCTACTACGCAGGCTGGGCCGACAAGCTCGAGTACGCGTTCCCGAACCGCCGGCCGCGGCCGGTCGGCGTAGCGGCGCAGGTCATCCCCTGGAACTTCCCGCTGCTCATGCTCGCGTGGAAGATTGCTCCCGCGCTCGCCGCCGGGAACACGGTCGTCCTGAAGCCCGCGGAGTCCACACCGCTCACGGCGCTCCTTTTTTGCGACGTTCTCCGCCAGGCGGGCCTTCCGCCGGGCGTCGTCAACATCGTCACCGGCGACGGGCGCGCAGGCGCGGCGCTCGTGAAGCATCCTGATGTCGACAAGGTCGCGTTCACCGGCTCGACCGAGGTCGGGAAGGAGATTCAGAAGGCGGTCGCGGGGACCGACAAGAAGCTGACGCTCGAGCTCGGCGGCAAGGCCGCGAACGTCGTCTTCGACGACGCGCCGCTCGACCAGGCGATCGAAGGGATCATCAACGGGATCTACTTCAACCAGGGACACGTCTGCTGCGCCGGGTCGCGGCTCCTCGTCCAGGAGTCCATCTACGAGCCGCTGATCGCGAAGTTGAAGCGCCGGATGGGGACGCTTCGCGTCGGCGACCCCCTCGACAAGAACACCGACATCGGCGCAATCAACTCGAAGCAGCAGCTCGAGAAGATCAGGGAGCTCGTCGCGGCGGGTGAGGAGGAGGGTGCCGAGGTCTACCAGCCTCCCTGCCGGCTCCCCGAGCGGGGGTGGTGGTTCGCGCCGACCGTGTTTACGAGCGTCGCTCAGAGCTACCGGATCGCGCAGGAGGAGATCTTCGGTCCGGTCCTTTCCGTGCTGACGTTCCGGACGCCGGACGAGGCCGTCGAGAAGGCGAACAACACCGCCTACGGTCTTTCGGCAGGCGTCTGGACGGAGAAGGGGTCGCGGATTCTCTCAATGGCGCAGCGGCTCCGTGCCGGCGTCGTGTGGGCGAACACGTACAACCGCTTCGATCCGACGTCGCCGTTCGGCGGCTACAAGGAGTCCGGCTTCGGTCGCGAGGGCGGGCTCCATGGTCTCGAGCCATACGTTCGCTTCGAATGACCCGGCTACCGGTCGCAAAGACGTACAAGCTTTTCATCGGCGGCGCATTTCCGCGCTCCGAGTCCGGACGGTCCTACGAAGTCGAGGGTGCAAACGTCGCGCGCGCATCGCGCAAGGACGTTCGCGACGCCGTGCGCGGCGCGCGCGAGGCGTTCCCGAAATGGGCCGGGACGACGGCGTACAACCGGGGGCAAGTGCTCTACCGGATCGCCGAGATGATGGAGGGCCGCCGCGCGCAGTTCGCCGAACTGGTGGGGGCGGAGGACGAGGTCGATGAAGCTGTCGATCGGTGGATCTGGTACGCGGGCTGGGCGGACAAGCTCGCCCAGGTCCTCGGCTCGTCCAATCCCGTCGCGGGGTCCTACTTCAACTTCACGATCCCGGAGCCGATGGGCGTCGTCGGTGTCGTCGCGCCCGAAGAGCCCGCGCTCTCGGGGCTCGTCTCGCGCCTCGCTCCTGCGATCGTCGGGGGAAATGTCGCCGTTGTGGTCGCATCGGAGCGCCGGCCGCTTGCGGCGATCACGCTCGCGGAGGTGCTCGCGACGTCGGACGTGCCGGGAGGAGTCGTGAACATCCTGACCGGCCGAAAGACGGAGCTTTGCCCCGTGCTCGCCTCGCACATGGACGTGAACGCGCTCGACCTCGCCGGTTTTGCCGGCGACCGTGCGGAGCTCGAGCGCGCGGCGGCGGAAAATGTGAAACGCGTTGTTCGGAACGGGGAGGGACAATCGCCGTGGCACGCGGCCGCGTTCCTCGAGATGAAGACCGTCTGGCATCCGATCGGCGTCTGAGCGCGTGGCCCGGTTCGCTCAGGCGATCTCCGAAGGGGACGGGATCTCGGTCATCCCGCTGCTCGAGGGCGACGTCGCGCGCCTCGCAGCCGAGGCCGACGCGGCGGGAGCGGAAGGGATCGCAGTCTGGCGTCAAGCTGACGCGGAGGCGGCGCGAGCGCAGACGGGGTTGCCGATTCTCGTCCGCGAGCCGGAGCTCGACGTGAGCGAGGATCTGCGGTTCTTTCGACCGCCTCACGCGGACGGCTGCATTCTCTTCTACGCGGACTGGGCCGGCTCCGACGAGCTCGAGCACGTGCACGAGCGACTCGCGGTCGACGGCGTCGACTGTGCTCTCGGCGTTCGCGACGAGGAGGAGCTCGAGCAGGCGCTGGTGCGGGTCGATCCGGAGATCGTGCTCATTTGCCGGCGGTCGGTCGAGCACGACGACGAGGAGCTCGAGCTCGTCCTCGATCTTCTTCCGGACGTTCCTGCGGGGAAGCTCGTGATTGCCGAGAGCGGTGTGATCGCGCGTGAGCAGGTCGTTGCTCTCCAGCGTGCCGGGGTCGACGCGGTCGTCGTACAGGGTCTTGCCGAAGGGGGCGGGTTCTCTCGCGCGATCGAGGAGCTCGCGGGCAGCGTGCAACCGGGTCGCTGAACCCGCGCTTCGACACACCTGCGTCGCACTCGGGACACCCACGCGTGCGGTTTTCCGCACTATCATCGACCCCGAGTAGGGGGAGGGTCGGGACCCGGATCTCACGCGCGCGCGACTACTAGATCTTCGTACGCACGTGCCTCCGATCTAGCCGAAAAACGCCTTCGCGACCTCGTACCAGTGGGGAGGAACCGTCTTCAGCTGCGCGACCGCGTCGCGCAGCGGGACTCCGACGACCTCGTCGCCCCGAAGGGCCGCCATCATCCCGAACTCCCGCTCGTGCACGAGATCGGCGGCCGTGAGCCCGTAGCGCGTCGCGAGGACGCGGTCGCGCGGCGTCGGTGAGCCGCCTCGTTGAACGTGCCCGAGGACGGTGACGCGTGTCTCGTAGCCGGTCCGCGTCGCGATCTCGTGCGCGAGCGCATCTCCGACGCCGC
>JALZEM010000093.1 GCA_030862005.1 Actinomycetota bacterium
TCGTAGAGGCGCGCGTTCTCGATCGCGCCTGCGACGAGCGAAGCGCTCGAGACGATGACCTCGACGTCCCCTTCGGTGAATTCTCGCGGCGCCTCCGTGTGGAGCGAGATCACGCCGATCGGGTCGCCGTCGCGTGCCGGGATCGGCACACAGACGAGTGATTGGAAGCGCTCCTCCTCGAGCTCCGGCACGAACTTCGTGCGCGGGTCGGCGAGCGCGTTCTCGCGGATGAAAGCGGGCTCGCGGTTTTCGGCCGCCCACCACGCGAGACCCTCGCCGCGGTCGAGCGAGATCCGTCCGACGAGGTTCGAGTACGGCTCCGAGGCCGCTCGCAGGACGAGCCGTTCTCCGTCGTCCTCGATCAGGTAGACGAAACAGGCGTGGACGGCGGCTGCGTCCGACAGCAGGCGCACGACTCCCGCGAGCACCTCGTCGAGATCGAGGGACGAGGCGACCGTCGAGATGATCTCGTAGAGGATCCGGTCGTCGCTCGTATGTGCCGCAGTCCGTCCTATGCGCGGATCCTAGCTTTGCAGGGATTTCGCCGAAGCGGCCGCACCCCGACCTGTCGCGCGCGTCTGACTACGGGTCCCGACCCGCCCCCCTGCCACGGCGTCCAGGCTCACCGGAAAACCTGCGCGCGTGGGTCACGCATTGTGGCGGATCTGCATCGGATCGATGACGCCTTCCCCTTGCGAAGACGTTGATGTTCGACAGCCTCAGGCCCCGCCGGGACGGGTTTGTGGAGGCAGGGAGGCGGCTCCGCCTCCGCGGTCCGGCGGGCGCTCGCGACTCGATGACGAACGCGGAGATCGAGATGCTCGCTCGAGCTCGCGGGGAAGTCGCCGAGCTGCTGAACGCCGCAACCCGCATGGGCATTGCGTCCGCGGCCGAGACGCTCCTCCGTCGCTGTGAAGGCGTCTGCGGCGAGGGCGGGAGACGTCGGGCTACCAAGCGGAGGGAGGCGCCTGTCTTGGTGAAGGCGCCATGCGGTCGGCGGAGAAACGGTCTCGGATCGATCTCCTCGAGCGAGTCGGGCCGCCCAGAAGACGCCGGATCAGCCGGTTGACGGCGGCGAGCTGGATCGTTAGCGAGCTGCCGGCCGCAGCGCGGAGCCGATGGGCTCGACCCGGATCGCGCAGACCTTGTATTCCGGAATCCCGATCAGCGAGTCGGTGACGTCGTTCGTCAGGAGGTTCACGCGCGACTCCGCGAAATGGAGGGCCATCCAGACCAAACCGGGGTAGACGCGGTCGCCGACGGCCGCGCGCGCTTCGATTTGTCCCCGGCGCGACACGAGCCGGACCCAATCGCCGTCCTCGACGCCGAGGTTCGAGGCGTCCTCCGGGCTCATCTCGACGAACGGGTCCTCCTGCTTTTGCCTAGCGCCATCCTCGCGCATCGTCATCGTCGCGGAGTTGTAGTGGTAGAGCGTCCTTCCCGTCGACAACACGAACGGGTATTCGGAGTCCGGCTCCTCGATCGGCGGCTGGTATTCGACGGGATAGAACTTCCCCCTTCCGCTCGGGCGCGCGGGTCGAGGCGCATGAAGATACTGCGATCCGGGGTCGTCGCGATCGGTGCACGGCCACTGGAGCCCGACCTCTTCGATCCGGTCGTATCGGATCCCGGACCAGAGCGGTGCGAGGTCGGCGAACTCGTTCCAGACGGCTTCGGCGTCGGGGTAGTCGGGCCAATCCGCGCCGAGCGCCTGCGCGAATTCGATCACGATCCGGAGATCCTCCCGCGCGTTTCCGGGCAGCGGAACCGCGCGCCGTACGCGGTTCACTCGCCGCTCGGTGTTCGTGAACGTCCCGTCCTTCTCGGCAAAGCTCGAAGCGGGGAAGACGACGTCCGCGTGCTTGCGCGACGTGTCGTTCAGGAAGATGTCCTGCGAAACGAGGAACTCGAGGTTGTGGAAGCCCTCCTCGACGTGCTTCGCGTTCGGCTCCGTGTGCGCCGGGTTCTCGCCGATCAGGTAGAAAGCCTTGATCCGGCCGTCCTGCATCCCGGAGATCATCTGGT
>JALZEM010000095.1 GCA_030862005.1 Actinomycetota bacterium
ATGGAGACGGGGCAGATCGCGGTGACCGACGACGCGAAGAACCTCCGCCAGAACGAGCAAGTCCAGAAGGCGTACCTCGGAATCGAATAAGCCCGCGACGTAGCCGGCGGCGCAATTGCGAGGCCGGAACGATGTTCGGCGCCCGTGGCGCGGCTACGCCGGCGAGATGGAGATCCAAGCCGCGACAGAGCGCTGGCACGCGCGCGGCGAACAGGTGGCACTCGCCACCGTGGTCGAGACGCGGCGCTCGGCGCCTCGGCCTGTCGGCGCGCAAATGGCGGTCTCCGAGGCGGGCGAGCTCGTCGGCTCAGTCTCCGGCGGCTGTGTCGAGGCGGAGGTCGCCGAGCATGCGATAAGGAGCCGACGAGGAGGACCCCGGGCGCATCGCCGGCCCCTGCGGCCTCGACCTCGGCGCCGAGTCGGCGGCGGAGACGGCGCTCTCGATCCTGGCCGAGATCGTCGGCGCTCGAAACGGAAGAACGGACGGTCCACTCGGGGAGGCGCGCGCGGCTCTATCCACGCCGCCACGGCTTAGCCGCTCGGTTGCGAGGACGGCGAGCTCGGCCTCCCGAGCGGGCCGCTTCCGTTCAAGCTCACGAGCAAGACGCTTCCGTCCGGTAGACGCCCCGCGCTCCCCTGCGCCGCGTGAAGGCGAACGCCTCAACCGTCCGCGCGTCGGTCGAGGCGGCCGCTTCGCGTTCGAGGTCGACCACGACGTGAACCACAGGAAGGCCGAAGATCTCGCGCGCTCGGAGGACGCCCTTCTCGAGCCAGTTCGAGCGGAGCGGCGGATGCGCGGCGATGACGAGCTCGTGGGCCGGAAACGTCGCCAGCGCGTCGGCGATGGCCTGCAGCGGGTTCGCGTCGCCGATCTCTCCGGTGGCGTGGATTCCCTCGCGGGCGAGGGCGTCCAGCGACCGCTCGAGGCGTTCGCGCGCCCGTTCGCGTGCCCCGTCCTCGTCCGAGAACCAATGGCGCAACGGCGAGTTTAGGGCGGGCGATACGACGCGGATCTCCGCCCCCTCGGCGCGCACTGCGATCGCGTTGCGGAGGGCGCGTCCGGCGACCGTCTCGTTCGCCACGACGCGGATCCGCCGCCGAGGGCCGTCTCCGTTGGTTCGATCGTCGAGTCTCATCGTCGCTTCCTCTCGTCGGTGTCTGTCGCCTCTACACCTCCGCGCCTGCTCGGGTTCCGCGGAGGCGACCGCGTAGAGTTCGAGTCGTGCCGAAGACGCTCACCGGGACCGAGCTTCAGCTCGATGACGGGCCGGCGCGCGAAGCGGAGCTTTTCCTCGTCGACGGAAACAACCTCGCCTACCGCGCGTTTTTCGCGTTGCCCGAAGAGCTTGCGACCTCGGACGGATTCTCCACGAACGCGCTGCTCGGGTTCACCAACATGCTCTTCAAGCTCCTCGCCGACTACCGGCCAAAAGGAGTCGCCGTCGCCTGGGACACGAGGCCGGTTCATCGCACCGAGCTCGCGCCCGAGTACAAGGTGGCACGCCGGCCGATGCCGGACGTTTTGCGCGAGCAGTTCCCCCATTTTCGGCCGATCGTCGAGGCGTTCGGCTACCGGAACCTCGAGTTCGAGGGGTGGGAAGCGGACGATGTGATCGCCACGCTCGCGACGCGCGCGGACGAAGCCGGCGTGAAGACGTGTGTCGTCTCGACCGACCGCGACGCATTCCAACTCTGCTCCGAGAACGTCTGCTTGATGATGACGCCGCGCGGAGTCGCCGACGTCCATGTGTACACGCCCGCGCGGGTCGAAGCGCGCTACGGCATCCCGCCGGATCGCGTACCCGATTTCATCGGCCTCAAGGGCGACGACTCGGACAACATCCCGGGCGTTCCCGGGTTCGGCGACAAGACGGCAGGGCAGCTGATCGCGCAGTACGGGTCGCTCGAGGAGGTGCTCGTGCACGTGGAGGACCTCTCGCCGGCGCGAGCGAAGGCACTTCGCGACCACGCCGAGCAGGCCCTCCGCTCGAAGGAGCTGGCGACGATGCGACGGGATCTTCCGCTCGACTGTCGTCCCGAGGACCTCGTCCTCGCGCCGCCCGACCGCTCTCAGCTCAAGGAGATGTTCCGGCGGTTCGAGTTCCGGAACTTGCTTCGCCGCGTCGACGAGCTCGATGCGGCCCTCCCCGCGGCGCCGCTCGAGCTCGAAGGCGTCGAGGTGACCTGGCGCGAGGGTGTCCCGATCGCGGCCGGAGGGGAGGCGGCCCTGCGTGTCACCGAGGGGCGGTTTGCGGTCGCGCAGACGGACGTGCTCATCGGCGACTGGACGCCGGAGATCGCGCGGGCGCTTCGGGGAGCCTCCGTCGTCGTCCACGACGCGAAGGCGCTCCACCGCGCGGTCGGCCGCGGCACGGTCGAGCCGGTCGACGACACGCTGCTGATGGCGTACCTCGTCGAGCCGGCGCGCCCCGAGTATCCACTGGACGACCTTGCGGCCGAGCATGGGGTCGAGCTGCGGGTCGACCCACCCGCCGACGAGGACACGTCGGTGCTCGTCCGCCAGGCGGCGACGATCCTTCGTCTCGCCGGCCCGTTCCGCGAGCGCCTCGCGGAGCGGGGACTCGAGCGGCTGTATCGGGACGTCGAGCTTCGGCTCACGGAGGTCCTCGCCGCCATGGAGGAGGCGGGTGTCAAGATCGACACCTACCGTATGGGCGAGATCACGGCGCGCCTCGCCGACCGAGTCGAGGAGCTCGAGGCGCGCGCGCACGAGCTCGCGGGGGAGCCCTTCATGCTCGGGTCGACACAGCAGGTTGCGCGGATCCTGTTCGAGAAGCTCGAGCTGACCGCGGGGCGGAAGGGGAAGACCGGCTACTCAACCGACACGCGCGTTCTGCGGTCGATCCGGGAAGAGCATCCGATCGTCGAGGTGATCGAGGAATGGCGCGAGTACTCCAAGCTCCTGAACACGTATCTCGGGCCGCTCCCCGAGCTGATCGGCCCCGACGGTCGCCTGCACACCACGATCAACCAGGCGGTCGCCTCGACCGGCCGCCTCTCGACTTCGAACCCGAATCTGCAGGCGATCCCGATCAGGACCGAGCTCGGACGTGAGATCCGGAGCGCGTTCGTCGCAGAGCCGGGGTACCGGCTTCTCTCAGCCGACTACTCGCAGGTCGAGCTGCGGATCCTCGCCCACGTCTCGGGGGAGCCGAAGCTCCGTGAGGCGTTCGCGCGCGGTGACGACATCCACGCGGTGACGGCATCGGAGGTGCTCGGCATTCCGCCCGCCGAGCTGACGAAGGCTCAGCGCAGCGTCGCGAAGATGGTGAACTTCGGGATCATCTACGGAATCTCCGCGTTCGGCCTCTCCGAGAACCTCGAGATCCCGCGCGAGGAGGCGCAGGCGTACATCGACGCCTACCTCGCGCGCTTCCCGCTCGTCCAGGACTTCATCCAGCGAACGATCGAGCGCTCGACCCGGGACGGCTACTCGACGACGCTGTTCGGCCGCCGGCGCCCCGTACCAGAGCTGCGTGCGTCGAACCGGCAGACGCGCGGGCTGGGGGAGCGCCTCGCCGTGAACTTCGTCATGCAGGGCTCTCAAGCGGACATCATCAAAGCGGCGATGGTCGCCATCCACGGCCGCCTGCGCGACGAGGGAAGGACGGCGCGCCTCGTCCTGCAGGTCCACGACGAACTGCTGCTCGAGGTCCCGGAGGTCGAGATCGCCGCCGTTCGCGACCTCGTCCGGGAGGAGATGTGCGCGGCGTACCCGCTCGACCCGCCGCTCGCAGTCGATGTGGGCGTCGGCGACGACTGGAGCGAGGCAAAGGCCTAATACACCGCGCGTCCTTCGTTCCAAGCAAGCGCCTGTTACTTGCAAAAAGAAGGCACCGGTCACGCGGCCGCTCTCGTTATCGCCACGCGAGGGTGGCCGCCCGAACTCCCCACCGGACCGAGGCGTAATGACCGACGACCCGATGGAAGACGATCGCGTCGGCCTCGACGACCGCAATCCAGTTCCCGTCGGGCGACCACGTCCCCAGGTTCGCGTTGTGCCCGAAGAAGCTCGACGGCCTGAACCAGGGGAAGCACCGAACGATCCGTGAGAGCCGCCTACCGCATGGCCCCGATCCGATCGCGGATGGATCTCGGCCACGGAAACATCCGAGGTCGATGAGGTACACCTCTTGCGTGGGGGCTAGCACGATGGCGGCGCAGTTGTCCGGTGAGAAGTAGGTTGGGCTGAACGCGAAGCCTTCGGGGAGCACCGCGACGCCGTCCAAACCCCCGTCGTCCCACCGCTCGAGCCGGCGGCCACCGACGACGAGGGCGACCGAGCCGTTCGTCGACCAGACGGCTTCGTCGATCGCCGCCGGCCGCTCGAGAACCAGCCGATGTCCGACGACCAGGCGACGGCCTCGAAGGTAGAAGCGCTCGCCGTCGGCGGTGTAGCCGTCTGCGCACGTACGGAAGCGGTGGGACGTCCGTCCGAGCTCAAGCTCCCTGCCTCCCGGACCGAAACACCAGAGGACTCGTCCGCCGTCGAGAGTCCACGACAAGCGGCCGTCGCGTGCCCACACCTCGTGGAACGGACGTTCGGCGTGACCGGGATCGATGATCCGATACCGAAGCTCGTTGGTCGGAGTGAGCTCGTCGCCGATGCTCTTGGCGACTGCGCTTCCTCTCCGAGGGACCGAGACCGAGCAGCCGAGGGTGTCCTGCGGGAAGCGGCGTTCCTCGCCCGTCGCGAGGTAGACGAGCCGCAGCGGGCACGCGAGCGGGCCTTCTCGCGCAACTTCCGCGAAAACGAGGGACCCGCTGAGCACACCGCGCGGAAGCGGCTCTGGCTCTGGCATCGTTTCGGTGGCGGCAGTTTCTGTTGGCGCCGTTACGGAACGAGGCCGCGTCGCGGCGGCGTCATCGCCACCGTCTCCCCGGATGGCGTCGAAGACGGCGAAGCCGACGAGCAGCGCGAACGCTCCGACAATCAGAAGATCGCGCGCTCGCACGTCAATGCCACGCGAGCACGCGCGCAGCGACGGTCCACCTCACCTTCCCGGCGGTGCCTGCCATGTCGTAGAACGTGATCGCCTCGTCTTCCGCGGCGGCGAGCCATTCGCCGTTCGGCGACCAAGCGGCCGCCTGTCCCGGAACCGTCCAGTCGCGTTTTCGCTCGAGGTCGAATACGTGCACGACGAGCCCGGGCTGCGTGAAGGCGACGAAATGATCGTTCGGCGCGAGAATCGGAAATCCGCGCACGGTGTCCGGCAGGTTCACGGCCGCGGTGCGGCGTCCGTCGTCCCAACGCTCCAGCCGGTTCCCTTCGACCAGCACGACGAGCGAACCATCCGCGCTCCACAGAAAGTGGTCGATGTGACTCCGGCTCGTGAACACGACGCGATCGTCCACGAGAATGCGTCGCCCGTCTGTGTGGGCGGTGCGACCTTGGGGCGTGTAGGCCTGCGGACAGTGGTCGAGCCGCACCGCTTCCCGTCCGAGCTCGTAATCGAAACCGCTGCCTACGCGGTCGCACCATGCTGCCCTCTGCCCATCGCGGCTCCACGCGATCAACCCGAAGAGCGCGGTCGCCGCACCGAGGTCGCGGCGCGCGTGGTTCAGATCGAGGAACCGGAAGACCGTCGCCTCCGGCACGTCGGCGAAGACACCGGCCGGCCGATACGCGATCGCATCGCCGCGCGGCGACGCTACGAGCTCGCATTCCGTGAAGATCCGAGGGAGCGGGAACTCGATTCCCGTTCCGACGGATACTTCGCGGAGCTGGCAGCCCACGCCCCCTGCGTCGGCGAAGACGAGTGAGCCCGGCGCCGTCAAGGGCGGAAACTGCTCCCGCGCCTTGTCGCCGGAGGTCGTGACGCGCCGGTCCTCCTCGGTGCGCGTTGCGGCGGCGGTTCGCGGAGGCGCGTCCGACGATCGATTCCGAAGTGCGTCCGCGGCGGCGAATCCGCCGATAAGGACGACCGCGGCGACGATGGCGAGGTCGCGGGTTTTCACAGTGCCCTGGCTATAATGCGCGCTCCCGCATGGTCGAGAATCAAACCGCGACGGAAGTAGACCCGACGGAAATCGACGGCGATGTCTGGACGAGAGGTCCAGGCGGCGAGCTGATCCCGAACTACGAGTCGACCTTTCCCATCATCAACGAGGGCGAGGTCGTGAGCGGCATCGTCGTCCGGGTCGACAAGGACGAGGTCCTCGTAGACATCGGCTACAAGTCCGAGGGCGTCATACCGGTCGCCGAGCTTTCGATTCGCCGCTCGGTCGATCCGTCGAGCGAGGTCCAGATCGGTGACGAGGTCGACGCGCTCGTCATGACGAAGGAGGACGCCGAGGGCCGCCTGATCCTTTCGAAGAAGCGGGCACGGTTCGAGATGGCGTGGAAGCGGATCGAGCGCGCGGCTGAGAGTGGCGAGCCGGTCGACGGGACCGTGATCGAAGTCGTTAAGGGCGGCCTCATCCTCGACCTGGGTGTCCGTGGCTTCCTGCCCGCCTCGCTCGTGGACATTCGCCGCGTGCAGGACCTCGACGAGTTCATGGGGAAGCAGCTGCGCTGCAAGGTGATCGAGCTCAACCGGAGCCGCAACAACGTCGTTCTCTCGCGCCGCGCCGTACTCGAGGAGGAGCGGAAGGAGATGCGCCAGGCGATTCTCGACAGGCTTTCCGCCGGCGACGTGGTCACGGGGACGATTTCGAACATCGTCGATTTCGGTGCGTTCGTCGACCTCGATGGGATCGACGGGCTCATCCACATCTCGGAGCTCTCGTGGAGCCATGTGAACCACCCGTCGGAGCTCCTCGAGATCGGCCAGGAAGTTCAGGTCAAGGTCCTCGATATCGACCGCGATCGCCAGCGCATCTCGCTCGGCCTCAAGCAGACGCAGTCCGACCCGTGGCAACAGGTGGTCGACACCTACGACGAGGGCGACGTCGTGGAAGGGAAGGTGACGAAGGTCGTTACGTTCGGCGCCTTCGTCGAGATTCTCCCCGGCGTCGAGGGGCTCGTTCACATCTCCGAGCTCGCTCAGCACCACGTCGAGAACCCGCGCGAGGTCGTCTCGCAGGGTGAGACCGTGAAGGCCAAGATCATCGAGATGGACGCCGAGCGACGGCGCCTCTCGCTCTCTCTCAAGCGCGTCGGCGCCGAGGAGGGCATCAGGGGCGACGGCGCCCCGCTCGCTCTCTCGGAGGAGGTGTTCGCCGAGGGGCGCGAGGCCGAATTTCCCTCCGACGTAACCGACGACAGCCTCGCAGCGGATGCCGTCGCGCCCGAGGAGCAGGGCCCGGGCGATTCGGAAGGCGGCGCTCCCGTTTCGCCTGAAGAGGAAGATCGGGCCTAGTCGCGCTCGCAGCCGACCTATCTCGGTCGCGGTGACCGGAGGGATCGGCGTTGGGAAGACCGAGCTGCTGCGCGCGTTCGAGCGGCACGGAGCCGCGGTCATCTCGAGCGACGACATCGTCCACCGGCTGCTCCGCGACCCCGACGTGAAGAGCGCGGTCGTCGAGCGTCTGGGTGAAGGCGCGCTTGGAGCCGACGGGGAGATTGACCGGTCGCGCGTCGCGGCGATCGTCTTCTCGGACCGCGAAGAGCTCCGGTGGCTCGAGTCGCTCCTCCATCCACTCGTCTCCGCGACGTATCTACGGTGGCGAGACGAGCTCGCGAACGCTGAGGAGCCGCCCACCGTGTGCGCGACCGAGGTCCCGCTCCTCTACGA